>JBBSFO010000604.1:0-3476 GCA_038238655.1 Thermomicrobiales bacterium
CAGAAACTCGTCGCGGTCAAGAATGTCTCGCCACTGATCGTTGGTATCAGCGACGACGCGACCTATATCGCCTCCGATGTCGTGGCGCTCCTCGAATATACCGACCGCGTCGTCTATTTGGAAGATCGCCAAGTCGCGACGATGACACCGGGTATGCTTGTCCTTTCTCGCTTGGAGGACGGTACGCCGCTTCCTGTTGCTGAGGAACGCGTGACGTGGCGCCCGGACGATGCCGGCGTGGGCGACTACCCGGACTTCATGTCGAAAGAGATGGCGGAGCAGTCGGGCATCATCGCGCGCCTCGCGGATGATCATGCCGCGCTCGCACAAGAACTCGCCGACCGCATCGAGCGTTCGTTCGGCACCTTCCTCCTGGGGTGCGGCACGGCGTCGTACGCGGCGCTTTCGGGGACGTATCTGTTCTCGCGCATTGCGCAGCGGCATATCAACTTCGTGCTCGGTTCCGAGTTCAAGTATCACGAGCATTTCATCACACCGCAGTCACTGGTCATCGCGCTTTCTCAGAGCGGCGAGACGGCGGACATCATCGAAGGCGTCAACGTGGCGCGCGCGCGGGGCGCGCAGATCGGTGCACTCGTTAATGTGCCCGGTTCGAGCCTCGCACGTATCGCGGATGTCGTCGTGCCGCTAACGGCCGGTCCGGAGCAGTGCGTCCTTTCCACCAAGGCATACACGGCGAAAGTCGCGATGCTCCTACTTACGGCCTATGCGATCGCGGGTAAGCTTGAAGAAGGGCAGGCGCTGCTTCGCCGCGCGGCGACCGCAGTGGATCAGGCATTGAACGGTGAGTGCGCGCAGACCGTGCGCGATATCGCGGCACGGATCGTCGGCAAGGATCATCTCTACGTGATCGGTCGTGGCCTCGCCTACCCGACAGCCCTTGAGTCCGCGCTGAAGATCAAGGAAGTGTCCTACATGCATGCTGAGGGCTTCGCCGGCGGCGAACTGAAGCATGGCGTGATCGCGCTGATCGAGCAGGACACCCCCTGCCTCGTCTTCGCCCCGATGGACGAGACACGCGCGGATACTCTTTCCGGCGCGATGGAGATGCGAGCGCGTGGCGGGTTTATCATTGGTGTCTCACCGGAACCGGACGAGGCATTTCATGTCCATATCCCGGTCGCCGATGTTGGCGATGCATCACCGCTCGTCAACGTCATCCCGGCGCAACTCCTCGGCTACCACCTCGCGCTGTTGCGCGGATTCGATCCCGACAAGCCGCGCAACCTTGCCAAGAGTGTGACGGTGAAATAAAGGGGACGTTCGAGGTTCGAGGTTCGGAGTGATTTATTCGAACCTCGAACTCCGTTACTTCTTCAGAAAGTTCTTCGCCGCCATCCCCACCGCACCCAGGCCAAGCAGGCCCACCCCGACCGCTGCGCGCTTCGTCGGCGGCTCGACCGGACCGTGCGTGGCGGTGCGCCGTGTCCCGTTCGGTGTCGCGGTCATCGTATATTTGGCGTCTGGGTGCGGCGCCGGGTCTTCACGCTTGCCGGATGCATAGTTGACGAGTCGCTGCTTGCCCGTTTCGGTCTTTGCGGTCGGTGCGGTGCGGTTCGTGACCGGTTCACCGCGCACCTCCGCGCCCTTGAGATCGGTTTCGCGATCTTCCGCAGACTTCTTCGGCGCTTTATCGGCGTAAATCGTCTCGCCCTTGTCCTTTTCCGGGTGCGCGGCGATATCCTCGATCGTGTCCGGGTCGTAGCGCTTCGCCAGCTCACTATTCAGTTGCCCACCGAGCATCACGACCATCGAGGAGATATAGAAGACCAACAGCAATACAATTATGCCACCGAGCGTACCATAGGTCTTGTCGTAGCTGCCGAACTTCGAGACGTAAATGCCGAAGCCGCCAATCACCAGTATCCAGACAATTGTTGCCAAGATTGCGCCGGGCGAAATCCACTGGAACTTTTGCTTGATGTTCGGCCCGACCCAGTACAGCACGGCGAGCGCGAGCGAGATGAAGGCGAGGATCAACGGCCAGCGGATGATGTTCCAGAAGATGGTGAAGACGTGACCCGCGCCGATTTGCTTGGCGATCACGTTGCCGAGCTTGCCGCCGAAAACGATGACGATAAACGCGGCGGACGTGACGACGCCGACAAAGAGCGTCAGGAAGATCTCTGATCCTTTACGTCGCCAGAACGGCCGTGTCTCCTCGACATCATATGCACGGTTCAACGCCTTGATGAACGTGCTCACTGCGGCCGAACCGGACCAAAGGGCGGTGACGATACCGAAGGAAAGCAAGCCACCGCTCTGGTTGCTCAACACCTTCGCCAGCGGGCCGGAAAGTGCGGTCGCGGCCTCCGTTGGTAGCCGAGATGTGAGAGCGGCCATGATTTTCGCGAAGAGATCAAGCCCGAAGACACGGTTGATGATCGCAGACATCGCCGCGCTGAAAATCGCCAACGGGAAGATCGCAAAAAGGATGTGATAGGCCGATTCAGCCGCGAGGCCCGCACAGTCGTCCTGGCTGAATTCCTTCATCGTCGCTCTGGCGACCTCTTTGTAGTCCACCTTCGGCTTCTGTTTCGTTTCCGCGCGTGCGGAGAGCGTGCGTGCTGCCGTTGCCATCGGTCTCACCCCCAGATACCATTGCCCCAATGATTGCCACCTTGTGCTATATGCAGGTGGCGTGCCACGTTACCCTGAGTATGCACCATCCTGCTGCCAAACTTTCGGAGTTTTTCATGTTTTTTGATTCGCACGCGCATCTCGACGCACCACACTTCGACGCAGACCGGACAGATGTCCTTGCACGTGCAGCGGATGTCGGCGTGCGCGCTATTATCAATGTCGGCTACAGCCCGGCGACATGGCCGACAACCCTCGCACTGGCGTCGGCGCATCCCGGTGTTTTCGCCTGTATCGGCTTCCATCCGAACGACGCCGCGACCTGGGATGACGCCCTGGTCGCGACCCTCGCTGAACTGCACGCGCATCCGAAAGTGGTCGCGGTCGGTGAAACGGGGCTGGATTATTATCGTGACTCTGCATCGCCAGAGCGACAACAGGCAGCGTTCGTGGCGCAACTCGGGTTGGCGCGGGCACTTGGGAAGCCGGTCGTTATCCACCATCGCGAGGCGCATGCGGACGTACTGGCACTCCTGCGCGCGGAAGTCGCTGTGCACGGCCCGCTCCACGGCGTGTTGCATGCCTTCAACGGCGGCCCGCAGTTTGCGGCGGACGTTCTTGCCCTCGGGCTCCATCTCGGCATCGGCGGGCCAGTCACTTTCAAGAACGCGACGGAACTGCACGAGACGGTGCGTGGTTTGCCACTCGACCGTATCGTCATCGAGACCGACAGCCCATATCTGCCCCCGCATCCGTATCGCGGGCGGCGAAACGAGTCTGCCTACGTCGTGCTGGTCGCGGAGCGGATCGCCCTGCTCAAAGCAACCGACGTCGTGACCGTCGCGGCTATGACGACGGCGAACGCCGTCCGGCTG
>JBBSFO010000605.1:0-3475 GCA_038238655.1 Thermomicrobiales bacterium
ACATCATCAACACGGCGGCGATCTACAACTTCAACAACCGTGTCGCCAGCGCGGCGGGCTTCATCCCGGATCGCTCCTTTCACGGCACGTCCCGCGAGGAAAAGCCGAAGAAGTAATTCTCCTTGAACCACCAGGGGCATCAGGGAGGGGCGTAGCGCAGAGACCGCAGAGGACACGCAGAAGAGAAAATTAAAGAATCTGTCTCTGCGGTCTCTGCGTTGAATCTTTTTCCCTTCCTGGTGTCTTGGTGGTTCGATTCCTTCGGGAGGTGACGGATGAACGAGCGGGCACAGGTCGTTATAGCGGACGACTACAACGATGTGTACGAAACCGCGCCCGCTGTGGACCGTCTGCGCGAGCGGGCGACGGTGACGATCCATACGACGATGCCGACATCGCTGGCTGAGTGGGTGGAACGGCTGAAGGATGCGACGATTGTGGTCGCGAATCGAGAGCGTATCCCGCTCAAAGCGCCGCTCCTGGACCGCCTGCCGAATCTGGAAATGATCGCGCAGACGGCGGGGGGCGGCAGTCACCTCGACCTTGCGGCGGCGACGGAGCGGGGTATCCTCGTCACGGGTACGGGCGGGGCGAGTGCGTCCACCGCCGAACTGACGGTGGCGCTGATGCTCGCGGCGATGCGGCGCATCCCGTATGGCGATGCCGAACTGCGCGCCGGGCGGTGGTCGCAGTTCGTCGGGCGGGAATTGGCAGGCAAGCGACTTGGGATCGTTGGACTGGGCCGGATCGGAAGCCAGGTGGCGCGCGTCTGCGTCGCGCTCGGCATGGACGTGCGGGCATGGAGTCCGTCGCTGACCGAAGAGCGTGCGGCGGCAGTCGGCGCTGCATGTCAGGATTTGGAAACGCTGCTGGCCGTGTCGGATGTCGTCGCGGTGCATCTGCGCCTGACAGCGGAAAGCCGGGGCATCCTCACCCGCGAGAAGTTGGCGCTGATGAAGCCGAGCGCCTTGTTCGTCAACACCGCCCGCGCCGCGCTCGTGGACGAGCAGGCGCTGGTCGAGATGCTCCAGGGCGGGCGTCTGTGGGGTGCCGCGCTCGATGTGTTCGCAGAGGAACCGCTGTCGCCGGGCCACGTGCTATGCAGCCTGCCGAACGTCGTCCTCACGCCGCACATCGGCTGGGTCGCGGAGGAGAGTTATCGCGTCTTCATCGAGGGCGTCGTCGAAAACATCCTCGCCTACCTCGACGAACGCCCTGTGCCCTTTCCCCTTAATCCTGACGCGCTGACGCATCGCACCGCATCGCAGTAGGGCGTTTCGACTACAAAACCCGAACTCCGAACCTCGAACCTCGAACTCCCCATCCTTCCCTTAAGGACAGTACCGCGCTGTCCTTTGTGCCGATGTGTCGCGCGGTGCGAACCGGCATACTGATGACAGGAAATGTGGGATGCACTCAGGAAGGAACGGATAATGATGTACGGGTACGAGGCGGTTGTGGCGATGATGGTCGGCAAAGCAATAGATGCCGACCGGCTCGCAATAGAGCAACGGCGACGAGTGCTGACGGAAGAAAAGCGGACGCGCCGCCCTTTGCGACGCGGAGAGTGATCCAATGCGGCACTGCGACCGTAAACAGAAATAGCAACGACTGAATCACGAAGGGACGCATGGTACAGGAGTCGGTTGGCGGGAGCTTCACGTTCGACACGGTCGCCCGGCCATCCATCACCCCGTACGCTTCATCCCTTCACCCGATACGACGCCTCCGGACTATTCACCGGGGGCGTTTCTATTGGTGGACGGGCACCCTCTGGGCAGATTCAGCCTGCCGCCCGGATTGCGGACTGATGCCCGCTCCACCGTCGCTACAGCGGATCGAAAACGGGAACGTCTCGCAGGTCTTCCTTGGCCATCGCAACATCCGGCGTCCCGTACGAGTGGAAACTTTCAGGGAGCCGGAGACCCCACGCTTGGCCTTTGGCGCGCTCGGCCTGCGTCCAAACGATCGGCTCCCAGTCGGGCGCGAAGATCAGGTAACCGCCGGAAAAGACCTCGATGCGGTTGCCGCCCGGCTCGAAGCAGTAGAGGAAAAAGCCGTGCGTGACGGCGTGCTTCGAGGGGCCGGTTTCGATAGCGATGCCGTTTTCCAGAAAAATATCCGCCGCACGCAGAATATCCTCACGATTGTCGAGCCAGTAGGCGAGGTGATGGAGGCGACCGTGCGCGCGCGTCGCGTCGAGCGTGTACGCGATATCGTGGACGAGCGGCGTGACTGAAATCCACGCGCCCGCCTCGGTGCCGTCGTCGAGGATGATGTGCTCGCGGGTCTGGAAACCCAACTGCGCCGCCATGAATTCGCGGTTCGGCGTGACCTCTGCGCAGAGCACGTTGATGTGATCGAGCCGTCGCACGCCGACGCCCCGGCCCGTGTACCGCTGCGGCTGGTTCTTCAACGCGGGGCGGAGTGCATCGGTCGCGCGGTATTTCTCGGCTTCGTAGTAGACCTCCATTAGATGCCCGTCCGGGTCGGTGAACTGATACGCCGGGCCATGCCCGGTGTCGCCCACGATCCAGCCACGCCCGTGCCCGCTCGCTTCGAGCGCCGTCGCCCGCCGTTCGAGCGCTTCGGGGCTGACGGCACGCCACGCGGTATGACCGGCGCCCCCCGTTGCCGCCTCGGTCAGTTTCAGCGTGTGCCGCTCGTAATCGCCCCAGCCGCGCAGAAAGACTGACTGCCCCTCCCGCGCCGTTTCTTCCATCCCCAGCACATCGCGGAAGAACCGCAGACTTTCCTCCGGCTTCGGCGTCAGCAGCTCGACATGGCCGAGATGGGCGATGTCACGGATCGGGTCGGTCACTGCGTTCCCTCCAGTAACGAGTAACGAGTGGCCCCGTTCTTCTCGTTACTCGTTACTCGTTACTCGTTACTTCGCCTTTGGCGATCTCCTGGATGATTTGCGCGCCGAGGTTGGCGGCGGGGAGACCACGGAAGAGAAAGGCGAGGTTAACGACCGCGTTCATCTCCTCCCAGGTCGCTCCGGCGCGACGGGCGGCGATGGCATGGAGGCGCGTCGCGTCCGACAGCAGGCCGAGCAGGATGCCGAAGAGCATCAATTGCGACGTCTTCACATCGAAGCACGCCGGGTACATCGCCCGCGCCCGCATCTCCTCCTGCATCCGCAGCAGGTCGGGATCGAGCCGCGCCAGCAGATCGGTGCGCGCCTGAATACGTGGCGGCACGAAACCGATCAGCCCCGTGTAAAACTCCCGATATTCCTCCACCGCGCTCTCGTCAATCTGCCGCTCAGGAAATGGCTCCATCGTCGCTCCGCTCCTTCAGCAATGAGCAATGAGTGATGAGCACTGAGGGGCGAATCTCTCGTCTCATTGCTCATTGCTCATTGCTTTCCCATATCCACGGCGGGACGGTCCAGCCGTTCAGGTCGTACTCGCCCATGCATTGGTCGGCAAAAGACGTAAACGCATTGAGTTGGCCGCGACTGCGGGCGAAG
>JBBSFO010000606.1:0-3462 GCA_038238655.1 Thermomicrobiales bacterium
AGAAAGAGGCCGGGGCATAGCCGGAAAGCAGTGTACCGATGATAGATAAGCGCAGAGCGCAGGATGGTCGAATTTCTGCGCGGTCGCCGTCATCATCACCTCCTCATACAGCACCGGCATGTTGGTATCGGAGAGATGGAGAGCGGGCATGCACAACGTCTTCGAAGACATCGATATCCTCCTCACGACGGCACCCTCCGATACCGAGGGGCTGTATGACCGGGTGCCGATCGGTACGAGCAGCGACGTTCTCGCAGGTGCCGTGATGCTGCCGGACGGGACACGGATACCGATCCGCCCGATCCGCCCGGACGATGCCGCCGCGTTGCAGGCCTTCCATCGCGGCCTCAGCCAGCAGTCGGTCTATCTCCGCTTCTTCACCGCGCTGCCGGACCTGGCCGACGACCGGGCACGCTATTTCGCGGGCGCGGACGGTCGAGACCGCGTCGCCCTCATCGCGCTCGACCCCGCCGCGCCGGGCACGATCATCGGGGTGCTCCGGTACGACCGGATGCCGGGCACAGACCGCGCGGAATATGCCGCGGTGATCACTGATCGCTGGCAAGGGCGCGGCCTCGGCATGGCCATGTCCCGCCGCCTGATCGCGATCGCGCAGCGGAGCGGCATCCGCACGTTCGTCGCCTTCACGCTGCCGGAAAACGACCGGATGCGCCACCTCTTCCGCGATCTCGGCCTCCCTGAACACACGCGATGGGAGGCGGGGACGATGCAGGTGGAGATCGATCTCGCGCTCGACGATGCAACCGCCCAGACCACGTCGCACCTGACGTGACGAACGCTCGCGCACAGCGACAGGAGATAATCGAGATGCACCACACGATCGATCAGGACATGCACACGGTGTCCGACCGTGTTGACAATGGGAACCCTGCGGTGATTACTAAAGCGCAACTCGCGGGGTTGCCCGACGTGGTGCAGCGCTACCTGCGCTACTCCGGGATCATCGGCAAGGCACCCATCCGCACTGTGCGCCTCACGCAGAATGGGGCGATGCGGATCAAGCTCGGCGGCGCTGGTTCCCGATGGTCGGGGAGCAGCGCTTCACCACCGACCCGCCCTCCTTCAACTGGCACGGCTCCATCCGCCTCCTCCCGCTCATCTCCCTCTCCGGCACAGACATCCTCCGCGATGGGCACGGTCAGTTCCGGATCGCGCTGTTCGATCGCATTCCGCTCGTCGATGAGCGCAGCCCGGAAGTCGTCCAGGCCGATCTGCTGCGCTATCTCGCAGAGATCGTCTGGTTCCCGACCGCCTGGCTCTCCGATACCATCACCTGGGAAGCTATCGACGATGCGTCGGCGCGGGCCACCCTCCGCTATCGCGACCAGTCGGTGTCGGCGGTGATGCACTTCGACGCGGGCGGCGAACTGACGCGGATAAGCGCGGAGCGCTACCGGAAGGAGGGAAAGCGAAATGCGCTGACGCCGTGGGGCGGTCGGAACAGCGTCTATCGGGAGATGCACGGGATGCTGATCCCGACGCGATGCGAGGTCGCGTGGCACCTGGCATCAGGAGAGTTCAGCTACTTCCGCGCCGAGCTCACCGCGATCGCCTATAACGAGCCGTTGGCGTGGTGAGTGATCCGCTGCTCCGGTCGCGCGCAGTCAAGGTGCATCGCCGACCGACATCGTGGGATGGTTTCTCGAACGCTGCACAGACAATCGGCGCTCCATGCGAGAGCGGGGAGACGGATGGCGTGGAGTAAGCGCTGCGGGCTCTCCGCGTCGCATGGCGGGGAGAATGTACTCCATGGGGTGACGAGGCGTGATCGTGAATCCACCGCTTCCTCCTTACCAACCGATGATCCACGATGCAAACCGTCACACCTGCGGGTATGCAATGCGGGACACGATAGCACGCCGTTTTATAACGACACAGGTATGAACTGGGCGTTCACCGGTGACAGCCACTGGTGTCGGTATTTGTGCAGCGTCAGGATGTCTCCTCCTCAAAAGAAAAGGAGTATGTGGGAGCGCCCGTGGGTGGCTACTGGTCGTGCGGCAGGATGGAGCGCAGGTAGCGGCCGACTTGCCAGCGTTCGGTCGGGGAAAGGCGGGTGTTGTACGGGGGCATGCCCTTGCCTGCGACGCCGTTGGTGAGCAGCCAGTAGAGGTCGCCGTCCGTGTAGCGCTGGCTGGTGGCGGCGGTGAGTTGCGTGCCGGGCTTCTCGGTGCCCGCGCCGTTCGCGCCGTGGCAGACAGCGCAGTTCTGCGCGTAGAGCACGCCACCTTGCGTGAGGATGTCCTGTGTCGCGGGCACGGGGTTCGCCCGCCCGGTCAGGGGCGTCGTTGGCACGGAATACCACGCCATCAGTAGCGCCCCAAGCACGATCAGACCAATCGCGCCGATCCAGACCGCACGGCGCGCCGCCGCCCGCGCCAGGCGGACAATCAGGGCGAAGAGGAGCAACGCTACGCCAATAGCGAGCGGGTCAATCCCCCGCCATGCGTCCGGCAGGAGGCGCGGCCACAGGAAGGCGTTGGGCGCGACGGGTTCCTCGGTATACGCGGTCGGGCGCGGCTGGAGCGCGAAGGGGAGTTGCACATCCTCCGCCACATCCTGCCGACGCACAACGATGCGGGCGAGCCAGTTCTGGCCGATCGCGAACCATTGCCCCGTCGCGCGGTAGTGCCCATCTCCGGCGGCAACGAGCGGCACCGTGAGCAACCCGACGTCTTTGTCGCCACTGTTCAGCCAGAGCGTGACGCGCGTCACGTCACTGCGGACCACGCCCGCCGGGTCGGTGATCCGCGCGTCGAAGGTCGCGTCGGCTCCCTTGGTTTCGACGGTCAGGTAGCCGCGCACATCGTTCACTTCCAGCACCGGCTGCGCTACGACTACCTCGGCGGGGGCGGAGGGGATCGCGATCGTGCTGGTCGCGGCCGTCGCTTGCGTATTCGCGGGCGGTAACTGCGTGAGCAATCCCGTCAGGCCGATCACCGCGACACCGAGGATCACCTCAGCGGTCATCCCGCGCAAGAGCATCGTCTGCGCCCGTGCCGCACTGTCGCTCTCCGCGTCCCGCGCGATCCAGCGTGTGAGGCCGAAGCGGTTGAGCGCGGCGACCAGCACGATCCCGACGATGAGCGCGATCTTGCCGATCACGACCAGGCCGTAGGTCGTCGTGCCGATCGTGTCACGCGTCGTGTGGACGGTGACCGCGTAGATGCCGGTGACGGTCAGGATCGCCACGCTAACGAGCGCGAGTTGCGAGAAGCGGCCGATAATCGCGCCCATCGCCCGCCGTTGGGTCGCGCCCACCGTGCCGTGCAGCAGCGTCGGCACGACGCCGACCATCAGGATGATGCCGCCGAACCAGAGGCTCATCGCGGTCAGGTGCAGGAAGTCCGCGAGCATCGCCAGGGCGGGGTGCGCTCGGACATCGAGCGCGTGCCCGCCGAACACACTCATCAGCAGCAATGCCAACCCGCCAATAAAGGC
>JBBSFO010000607.1:0-3457 GCA_038238655.1 Thermomicrobiales bacterium
CGATAGCGGCGCGGACGATTACCTTGTCAAGCCTTTCCACGTCGCCGAACTGCTTGCCCGCATTCGCGCCCTGCTCCGGCGCGAGCAGGGTGGACAGCGGCGCACGACCGTCCTCCAGATCGCGGATTTGACGCTCGACACTGCCTCGCACGTCGTCATGCGCGGCGCGCGCACGATTCCTCTTACCGACCGCGAGTTCTCGATTTTGCGCTACCTGATGCATCGAGCGGAGGCCGTCGTCAGTCGGACGGAACTCCTGGAGCACGTCTGGGACGAGCAGTACGACGGCCTCTCGAACATCGTGGACGTTTACATCCGCCGCCTTCGACAACACATTGACGAGGGCGCGGCGACGCCACTCATCCATACCGTCCGGGGTGCGGGCTACCGGATTACCGCGCACGGCGAATAGCGAGGATCGAAACCGGAGAGAACCGCAAAGGCGCAAAGAGCGCAAAGGACGCAAAGAAAAACAATAGGATGAGAAGGAAATTCTGAGAACAATCATCGCTCACATTTTTTCTTTGTATCTTTCTCTTTGCGTCCTTCGCGGCCTCTGTGTCTCTGCGGTTCCTCCCCGATTTTATCTCCCAGTCATTATCGTTGCACAGTCGGTGTCGGCGTGACCGGGGCTGGGCCGGTGCGCGCGGGCGGCGTCGGCGATGGGCTGTTCACGAAAACGACATTCTTGATTCCCGCATCATTGAGGAGGCGGGTGAGATCGCTGGCAGCGTTTTCCTGTGCCGCTTTCAGCAGCGTGCCATCGGCGAGCGTTTCGGTGTTTGCCCGGCTTTCCGCATCGCGCAGAACGGTGTCGAGCAGCTCTTTCGAGGCGCCACCGATAAAGGCGGTCGGGCCGGTCGAGCGAGAGACGACATGGCTCTTTTGCGCGTCTAATGCCTGGCTGACGATAAACGAGGGCGGCAGGACGATCCGCACGGTGTCGCCATCCACGGTGATGTCGCTCTCTTGGATCTTCGACAAATCCACACCCGCTTTAACATTGTAAATTGCGAGGTACGTGAGCGTTTCGGTGGAACCGGGGAGCCTGCTGCCTGCCGACTTGGTGATCTGTTGATCCACCTGCCGCTCGGCTGTGACGAGTTGATCCGCCCCACGAATCGTGTGCAGGACGGCGGGGCGCACGTCCGTTTTTTGCTGGACCTTGGGCGCAAACGGATGGAGCGTCAGCCCGAAATGCGTGACGTAGAGCGTCAGGCCGATCACCGCAGCCACCCCGAGAAGCGTCAGGCCACCACCGCGCCGGATCATCCGCGCCACACCGAGGCAAGAAACGGCGTGACGACGCTAGAGACGGTCTTCTGGCTGCCGATATACCAGATGAAGAACATCGCGACGATGACCACGATCGCGAACACAACAATGCCAATCACCCGTCCCATGGACATCGTCGCACCCTCCCTCCGACACTGAGCGGATAACCCGGTTGGTCATCCCGCATCGTCGGTGTCATTACCGCATCTACTATGCAGGAATGACGCCAGCGATGCGCGGGGTCGGCGGGTACACAGTGAAAGCGAAGGCGGTCAGTCGTTCCTTCGTCCGTCATCCAGTGCGGCGAGCAGCCGTTCGATGTCCGCCTCGTCGTTGTAGAGGTGGAACGAGACACGGATCCGGCCATCGCCGCCCCAGACGAGGACGCCGCGCTCCATCAGTGCATGGACGAGTGCGGCGGGTTCCGGCCAGGAAAAGCAGATATTCGGCCCGCGCCGTGCCGGGTCTTCGGGGGTCAGAAGCGTCAGGCCGCGATCTTCGAGTGCGCGCCGCAGTTTGCCGCCAAGCGCGAGGACGTGCCGCTCGATCCGCTCGATACCAACCGCATCCAGATATTCCAGCGCATTGTCGAGGATGGCGAGCGCCAGGAAGGGCGGATTGCCCGCTTCGAAGCGCGCGGCGTCCGGCGCGAGTTGGTACGCATCCGGCGCCGCGACGCTCCGCGCGCCGGTGACGCTATGCCAGCCGATGGTTTGCGGCGGCAGATCAGCCAGCCGTTCCGGGTTGCGATAGAAGATCGCCGCCCCATGCACGCCGAGCAGGTACTTGTAGCAACTCGACACCAGCACATCGGCGTAGCGCGCCGGAACGGGCATGACGCCCGCAGCGTGCGTCGCGTCCACACAGAGGAGTGCGCCGAAACGATCCGCCAGCGCCCGCAACTCCTCCAGTTGATACCGCCGCCCGGTGAGGAAACTGACCTGGCTGATTGCCAGCACGCGCGTCCGGTCATCCATCGCCGCCGCGAGCCGCTCCAATGTCGGTTCCGCGCCCCATTGCCGGGCAATCCGCACCGCGACGCCCCGATCGGCGAGCCGCGTCCACGGATAGATGTCGGACGGATATTCGATGTCCTCCACGACGACGTTATCGCCCGCGCGCCAATCCAACCCGGCGGCGAGTTGGTTGACGCCGTCCGTCGCGGAATCGAGGAAGGCGATATCCGCTCTATCCACACCGAGCAGGGCGGCGGCGCGCGACCGGCACCACTCCAGCGTGCCCATCAGGCCATCCTCGCGGCCCGCCATCCCCTCACTCTTCTGTTGAAAGAAGCGCGCGACGATCTCCTGATGGCTCTTGAGGATCGCCGTCTCGCCCCCCGCGCAGAGGTGCGCGACCGATCCTGCGTGCAGAAAGTTGCTCTTGGATACGAGCGACGCGATCCGTTCCGCTGTCACCATGCCGTTCCTCCTCCGGTGCGTTGGCATTCCCGATACCGGGCATCGTCGCGCGGATTGGGGATCAACGCAAGGTGGAGCGCAGTATGGTCGTCCAACTTGAACCGCTAAGAAGGGAAAGGAAGACAAGAATGAGAATCAAATTATTGTCCCCTTCGCATCTTGGCGATTTCAGGACTGATCCTTAGCCCGACGTGTTCTGCACATTCGTCGCAGCGAGAGCGAGGGCGGCGCAATAGCCATCGCCGGGGTAGGCCCAGCGGCGTTCGGGGAGCAGGCGACCGTTGTACATCTCCGGCTGCGTGCGGACGAGATGCCGGAGGAGGGGGGCACCGTCCCAGAAACCGATGCGCGGATCGAATCGCTTCGTGCAGTAGCGGTTCACCGGACTGGGGAAAATATACGTGGCGAGATGCACGAGGTGGCCGAGGACGCCATACTGCGGCGTCCGAAAGGTCAGCCCGCCGTTCGGGCCACCCGTCGCGCCGATCCCTGCATAGTTGTTCGCGGACGGGTCCACCGCGCCGCCGTACGCGCGCGCGCCCGTCTCGTGCAGCATCTGCGCCCACGGCAAGAGCGGGTCCATGCCGAACTGCGGCGCGTAGTGCCAATAGAGTAGCGCCAACTGCCGCCAATTCCCCGGCCCCTTCGGCCGCAGATTGAGGCTGGACGCATAGTTCATCGCCTGCCCCGCCCGCGCCCGTGGCGGACTGACAAAACTATCCTCCACCGTCACCATGTCTTAGCCCCCGTAACAGTAGTCA
>JBBSFO010000608.1:0-3456 GCA_038238655.1 Thermomicrobiales bacterium
GAGCCGTTCGCGGGGATCGACGCCGCCTCGCAGGAGACGATCTTCCACCTGCTCGCATCGTTCCGCGACGACGGCAAGACGGTGCTGCTCTCGACGCACGACCTGACGAGCATCCGCAGTCACTGCGATTACGTCCTCTGCCTCAATCGCAGCGTGATCGCCTTCGGCCCGGTGGAGACGACCTTCCGCCTCGATGTGCTAGAACGCACCTACGGCGGCCGCCTCTTCCATCTGCACGGCAGCGAGGCGGTGATGCTCCCGTGATCTCTCTCGCGAACCTCTGGCAAGACTACAGCTCCGTGCTACATAAGCAGTTCTTCCAGCACGCACTCGTCGCGGCGCTGCTGATCGGCGTGCTGTGCGGCGTCGTTGGCACGTACGTTGTGCTTCGCGGCTACGCCTTTCTCGGCGACGCGCTGGCGCACGCGACCTTTCCCGGCGTCGCCGTCGCCTATCTGCTCGGAACGAGCATCCTCGGCGGCGCGCTCGTTGCGGGACTGGTGACGGCTTTTTTGATCGGCGGCGTGTCGCGCAACCGGCGGGTTAGCAACGATTCCGCGATTGGCGTCCTGTTCGCGGGGGCATTCGCGCTCGGCGTGATGCTGATTAGCCGCATCCGCTCATACCGCAAGGATTTGTCGTCACTGTTGTTCGGTAATGTGCTGGGCGTTTCAACGGCGGACCTCGTCATCATCTGCGCGATGGGTGCGCTGATTCTCGCCCTGGTCTTCTTTTTTTATCGCGAACTGCTACTGATCTCCTTCGACCCGATCTACGCCGCCTCGCTCGGCTACCCGGCGTGGGCGCTCGATCTGCTGCTACTCGGCGTGCTGACGCTGACGATCGTCGTCTGCTTGCAGGTGGTCGGTAATGTCCTTGTCGTCGCGATGATCCTCACGCCGAGCGCGGCGGCGCGCCTGCTCACCGACCGCGTGCCCGCGATGATGGCGCTCGGTGCGGGGATCGGCGCATTCTCGGCGGTCGTCGGGCTGTTCGTTTCCTATCCAGCGGAACTCGCTCCCGGCGCGACCATCGTCATCGTCGCAACGGCGATCTTCTTCCTCGCACTCTTGTTTTCGCCACGCCAGGGATACCTCACGACCCGGTTCATCCACCGCCGCGCGGCGCAGAAGAATGATGGTGGCGGGCTTTAGCCTGCCAAACGAAAACGCTGCGGCAGGCTAATGCCCGCCACCACTGGAGTCTTGAAATGCTATACTTAACCGAACAGCATCGCCGCCACGACGACGGCGAGAAGGAGCGCATAATGAGCATCAGCCTCGATACCGGCACAGCGAACCGGGACGAAATTATCCGCCTGCTGCGGGACGAAGGGTACCGCATCACGCAGCCCCGCATCGCCATCGTGGAGGCGATCCTCGCGACGCCGGGCGGCTTCACAGCAGACGGTTTGTATGACCAACTACGCGGCGTCGCGGGTATTGGCCGCGCGACCGTCTTCCGCACTGTGGACACGCTCGCGGGACTGGGCTACCTCCGCCGCCTGCACGGTGAAGAGCATTGCAGCCAGTACATCCACACGACGCCGGGGCACCATCACCATTTGATCTGCACCGCGTGCCATCGCGTCGTCGAGTTCGACGGCTGCACCGTGGACACCCTCACGAGCGAACTGAGCGCGCAAACGCAGTTCCGCATCCAAAGCCACCGGCTGGAACTTTTCGGCCTTTGCCCCGACTGTCAAACCGCCGCGTAACGACATGCGCTGCCACGACTGATCCCCGTGATTAAGGAGCCATCTATGGCCGACGCACAACATCCCTTGCCCGCACCGATGCAGAAGATCGTCACGATGTTCCAGGCCGCGGAGGGGCGTGACAAACTCGAACTGCTGCTCGATTACTCCGCCTCGATGCCCAGGGTACCGGACGCGCTCAAGGGCAAGCACGAAGAACTCGAAGCCGTCCACGAATGCGCGACGCCGCTCTTCGTCCACGCCGAAATGCACGACGGCGCGATAGCGTACAGCTTCGATGTGCCGGAAGTTTCGCCGACAGTGCGCGGCTTCGCGGCGATCCTCGGTCTTGGCCTAAAAGGCGCGACGCCGGAGCAGGTGCTGACGACGCCGGGCGACGTCTTTTTCCAGATGGGCCTGCACAAAGTCCTCACGCCGCAACGCCTCAATGGCAGCGCCGCCCTGCTCGGCCACATGAAACGGCTCGCCCTGCGGGAGATGGAGCGCAGCAATGCGCAATGAGCAACGAGTAGATCTATCCCCCTCATTGCTCGCTACGGCAAGAACGCCGTCGTGTACGCCGTCGTCGGGTCGAAGGGTTTGGCGAGCAGTTTCTGGTCAGTCATAAAAGCGCCGAATGCCTGCCAGACTTCGGGCTTCTGATCCCCCCAGCGCGGTGCATCCGCCTTGTATTGCTTGACAAGATACGCCTGACTCTGCTGGATTAAGTCCTTGCTCGTCTCGGGCGTCGCTTTGGCGAGGATGTCGCCCGTTCCCTTCGGGTCGGCAATCGCGTCGTTGTACCCCTTGCTCGTCGCGGCAAGGAATTTCTTGACGACATCGCCGCTCTTCTGGGTCATTGCCTCATTGGTAATGAAGATCGGCGTGTAGTAGTCAGGGATCGCCTGCTTGTAGTTGGTGAGCGGCAGGTAGTTGAGGTCCAACCCACGTAGTTTGCCGTCAATCACCTCCCACCCCTCGAAGACCCAGGCGAAATCCACCTGCCCCTTTGCCGCCAGAGTGAGGAAGTCCGCATCGCCGATCTCGATAAACTCGACCTTGCTGACATCGCCGCCGTCTACTTGCATTAACTTGCCGATCAGCGCCTTTTCGGTCGGCGAGCCGAAGGAGCCGTACTTCTTCCCCTCGAAATCCTTCGGGCGGGCGATGTTCGCCTTTTTCAGCGAGGCGAAGCCGGAAGTATCGTGCTGGATGATCGGCGCGATGCTCACAATTGGGATGCCCTCGGAGCGCGCCTTGGCGAGCGACTCGGAGGAGGAGATAGCGAACTGCACCTTACCATTGCCGACGATCTGCTCGACGCTGCCCCCCTCGGCGAGCGGCAGTATTTCGACGGACAGCCCCTGCTCCTTGTAGTACCCCCGCTCCTGCGCGACATATAGGCCGGTATGATTCGTATTCGGCACCCAGTCGAGCATCACGCTGACCTTCTGCGCGCTCCCCGTCGTTGCCGCCGCACTGATCGAGGCGGCGGGCGCGGTAGATGCCCCTGCGGACGACGCGACCCGCGTTGGTGCGGCGACAGAAGCCACCGATGGCGCGGTCGTCGCCGCAACGGATGGCACACTCGCCGCAGTCGTTGACGCAGATGCTGGGGCCGTCGTCCCAGCGGGCTTCGTCGCCGTCGTGGCTGGGGCGGCGGTGGCAGTTGGGGTGCCGCTCCCACCGCAGGCAGCGAGGATCGCCGTCACCGTCGCACCACCGGCGAGGGCGAGGAAGCGGCGGCGATTCAGTCGAGC
>JBBSFO010000609.1:0-3449 GCA_038238655.1 Thermomicrobiales bacterium
GCGTGTCACCAGCCGCAGTGGGGGCGTAGACCGGCTTTATTGTGTTCTCGGACCTGTTTTTCACCCCATCGTGGCCATGCTGGCGATCCAATTGAGCGTGCAGATAGCTTGACAGCGGGCTGAACATGGCTGAGGAGACCTATTCTCGGCCATGTTGAGGCACAATATCTCCCCTTTTGACGCACTGCGGCTGGTGACACGCTCTCTAGGTTTAGGCCTACGTGGAAGCCTACCGGACCCAGGCCAGGAATACGGAGAAGCTGGAGGAGTTGCTCGCCTACCTGCGCGCCTGGCGCGCGTTCCTGCCCAACTACCGGCAGCGCTACACCACGCGCCAGTACATCGGCAGTGGGCACACCGAGAAGCTCAATGACCTGCTGGTAGCCCGTCGGCAGAAAGGACAGGGGCACCACTGGAGTCAGGAGACAAGCGATGCGCTGGCCGCGCTGCGCACGCTGCTGCTCAACGGCGACTGGCCGCGATCCTGCGCAGCCGCGGCAGGTCTTCCCCTTGCTTGCCCGTTGACCCGGCGCTTATGCGCCCTCACCAATCCTGCACAAGTCCGATGTCGTCGGGGTGCATCTTGTCAAGCGTCAATTAGAGTTGCCGGTGGCGTCGCTGAAAACGTCCGATGACGGTGACGAGACCGAAGCCCCCACCGTCTACGTGACGCTGCCCTCCTTTCTGTATGCGTGGCCACCCGTGGAAGCACTGCGTGCGCACACACTGCAGGGAGGGTGCCGCGCCGCGTCCTTTCCTAGTAGTGTCGTCCACGGGTGGCTGAGCCCTTCTTTGAGAGAGGAGAGGCAGCACGTGAATCGTCACGTTACGCTTGGGTCGTGAGGGAGGCAGGCGGCGGGGACGAGGGAGGCCGGCGCTGCTGGGCTTCCTCCACACGGTAGCTGTCCAGCGCCATCAGATCGAGAATGACCGAGTGGTGGACGACGCGATCGATCGCCGCCATGGTGGTCATGGGGTCTTTGAAGATGCGGTTCCACTCCGAGAAGACGAGATTGGTGGTGATGATCACACTCTGGCGCTCGTACCGGTCGGCGAGGAAGGTAAAGAGGACCTCCATTTCATCGCGGTCCTGCTGCACGTAGCCAATATCATCCAGGATGACACAGGCAAAGCGCTCCAGGCGCGCGAGTTCCTGGGGCAGACGCAAGTCCCGCTTCGCCGCCAGCAAGCGCTGGACGAGAGTGGCCGTGGTGGACCAGAGCACCGCGTGGCCCTGCAGCACGAGTTCTTCGCCCAGGGCGGCGGCGATGTGGCTCTTCCCTGCGCCCGGGCGGCCGAGGGCAATCACATTGACCGCGTCGTGGACGAAGGCGCCCGCGCGTAAGCGCTCGATCTGCAGACGCAGCGCAGGCGGGAAGCGCCCCAGCTGCAAGGTGCGAAAGGTCTTCTCGGGCGGCAAGCCCGACAGGCGGCGGCGCCGCTCGATCCGGCGGTGATCACGCTGTTCGCACTCCAGGCGGACTAACTCGTAGAGGAACGTTTCATGGCTGACTCCTTCCTTGGCGGCGTGCAGGGCCACGTCGGCGAAGTTCCGGCTCATGTAGCCCAGGTTGAGCCGGCGCAGCAAGAGGCGCAAGGTGTCGTGGCGGTTCTCCAGATCGGGACGCAGCGGCGCGTGCGACGCGTTACGCCGGGCGGGCATCGGCGAGAGTCCTCTCTGGGGGGTGGGGCAGCGCCCCCAGCAAGTGGTCATAGCGGGTCAGATCGCAGACCGGCACGGTCACGGCCGGCAGCACCAGATCCTGGGGAGCGCGCACCAAGTCGCGCACCGCATCAAAGGTGGGCAGGGCGCCGGCCTCGCGCAACAAGATGAGCGCCGTCTCCACCTCGCTCTCTGAGACGGTGGCGGCCAGGGAGAGCAGACGGACATAGTCCCGATCAGCATGGACCGGGCGCGCCTGGGTGAGCGCATCATAGGCGTAGCGGAAGGCCACGGTGGGGTAGAGATCCTCCCGGTAGCGATAGCCCGCAAACGCGCCCGGTTTGCGGACCAACGAGCCGATAATGTGGCGATAGTTGATCTGATGCCCCTGCGTGCCCTGCAACCGCGGCAGGGTCACGACGGGGGTCGTCCCCACGTAGCACTCCAGGGACTCCGCGCGCACGCGCACCGTGAGCGGTGTGCCAATCAAGCGGGAGGGCACCGAGTAGGTGTTGCCGCAGACATACATCGTGCTGAACTTGCTGACCGAGACCCGCACATCACGGCAGGGCGCCAGCACGTAGTCGGGCAACGGCCGCAACGCCTCCCGTTCCTGGGCGAAGCGTGTCTGACGGGTCAGGTTGCGCTGGCGCACCAGATCCTGCACGAAGCGGTCATAGGCCACCCGATCGGCAAAGTCCCGGCTGCCGCGCACGCGCAGGGCCTGATCAACCGCTTGCTTGAAACGATAATGGGCTTGTTCCACATCCCCGTTCTCGTGGGCCACCCCCAGATTGTTCGTGGTCGGCTGCATTTTGTAGTGCGCCATCAGTGCGCTATACCGCTCGCCAAAGAGCCGCTTGCCGTCCGCATCGAGTGGACGCAGCGCGGCGCTCAAATGATCGGTGCGATGAGTCTGGGGCACACCCCCGATCTGCCAGAGCCCCCACTCGATCCCTTCGGCCAACGCCTCGAAGGTTTCTGAGGGTGCGATCCGCACCGCCTCCACATTGGAGTAGGTCAACACCAGATGGTAGAGCAGATGCGGGAACGCGCTCCCCGCCAGCGTGATGTGCAGATCGCTCATATGCGTGAAGTCGGATTGCGCCAGCACCCCCGGCTGGTGCACCTGGCTGAAGATCACCTCTTTCTCGGGACCCGTCGTGGCCCGCCACACGGCGATATGGCGTTGCAGTGTGCGTACCTGTCCGGGTCCATAGCGCCCGGGATGCTCCGCGTTGAGCAGCGCGAGGAGCGTGGTTGCTTGCAGCGCGCTATCCCGGCTGAGCTGCTCCGTGATCCAGGGCCAATCGGCGGCAAAGGGGTTGGGGCGCGTGCGATGGGTGCGCAGATGCGTCCGGGCACTGGGCAGCTCCCCCGCATGTTCATATTTCCGCGCGGTGCGTTCGCTCATCCCCGTGCGGGCGGCGGCCAGCGCCTGGCTGGTGCCTTTGCGGCGTTCTTTGAACAACAGTCGTACCTCGGCGTCTTTCTTCATCGGCACCTCCCTGCGGAGGATGCCATGCTGGGGTTGTGGGGCGGACCCGTGCCGTCCCACAACCGGCAAGTTTAGTTGACGCCACCATCACTTTATATTGTCGTTCAACAGGTAGGGTACTGAAAGTACAAGCCGTGGTGGTACGCAACGAACGGCCAAAATGTTGCAGATCCCTCGACCCGTGGTAGGGTACTGAAAGATAGCCATCTCCCATGAATCCCCTCTCGCCCGAAAGGTTGCAGATCCCTCGACCCGTGGTAGGGTACTGAAAGTGACCTCCGGAGGCCC
>JBBSFO010000610.1:0-3448 GCA_038238655.1 Thermomicrobiales bacterium
GGCCGCGATTGCGCCGAAGAGCGTCCCGAGCCGCTGGCCGATCAGCAACCCAACCACCGGCATCAGCCCCTCGCAGAGCGCGAAGGTCAACCCGACGCGCACCCACCGCGCGCGGGGCAATCCCGACAGCCCCAATCCGAGTGAGACGGCGAGCGTATCCAATCCAAGAGAGAGAAAGATGATGGCGGTGGCGATCATGCGTCCGCTCCCCGATGTCGCAGAGCGGCGGGCGGTGGCGCAATAGGGCACCGGGCGCTACCCATTGGCGTGCACATGCAAGAGATGAATATGGAGAGCCGTGAATGCCCTCGTGATCCGTTCGATCGTCGTCTCATCGGGATCGTACACGACGGTCACGCGGGATTCCGCGATCGTCTGCATCTCCGCATCCGCACTGAAGGGATTGAAGGGCTGATGCACGACCCGCACCTGTTTCAGCCCAACCACATCGCGCAGATGCATTTCGAGCGCGCGGGCACGCGCGGCATCCTTCTCAGGAATAAGAAACGTCACCTCCGCCATCTCCGCCTCCCGTCGTTAGACCAGCCGCCCGGCGAGGATGCCGAGAGAGACCGCCACGAGGCCGACGACCGCACTGCCGACGACATTGACCGCCGCCCGCAGCAGGTCGCCTGCCTGCACCAATTGGAACGATTCGAGCATCCACGACGAGAAGGTCGTGTACCCGCCGAGAAAGCCCGTTGTGAGCAGCAGGCGCACCTCCGGGTTGATCAGGGTGCGGTCCACCGCGAGCGTCGTGACGAGACCGAGCGCGAACGCCCCCGAAACATTGACGACGAAGAGCGCGACAATGCTCGGGCCGGTGCGTTCCAGAATCCATCCTTGCAGCAGATAGCGGCCGACCCCGCCGAGCGCGGCGCCGATGGCGACGGTAAGAACGCGCACATGCCCTCCCGTGCGATACACAAAAACGCCCCTACGCGGCGTGATGCCGGTAGAAGCTATCAGCCCCTCAGTCTGTCCGGGGCGGGTCGGTCTCGGAAGGAGGCACCGGCGAGCCTCATCGCCGGTCGAGATGTACCACGTCACCTACCGGGGCGTCAATCGCGTGCGCCTTGATCCGCTCACTTCTTCGTGTCAATCCCATTGCCTGGCGTCATACACGCGGGGCAGAAGGGCGGGTCTGCGCGATATTAAGTGGAGACGAGGGCGGGGCAAAACAACCCCGCCCTCGCTGATCGCCGAATAGTTGATTGCTAAGCGTAGTACCCGGCGACATCCACGAGGTAGTTGGCGTCGCTCCGGTTGAAGATATTCAGGGTCCCGTGGCCACCGGCGGTTCCGAGGGCGCTAACGAACGACGTGGCGAGCACCTGACTCGGCCCATAGTTAATGTTGGAGGTCGGCGGTTGCGCCCCGCTTCCCCACGCGGTGAGGAAGGAACCAGGTAATGCGCCCGGTCCAGCGATCGCGGTGAGCGTGCCGAAGATTGCGACAGCGCCATCGGGAATGACGATGCCGCTCTGACCGGGCCGACCCGTGATCTGGAAGGTCTGGGTGGTATTCGGCGGTTGCTGGCCGGTGACACCACCGAATCCGATGCGCGTATCCACATATCGGTCTGGGCTGGAGAGCAAAGTGAAGGCGCCGGCGATGCTGGGGCCGGAAATCTGGCGGAACGTCCCGGGAGTACCACCGGCGATGCAATAAAAGAGCATCCCGTTGCTGTCAACCAGCATATCGCCGGTGCTGTGATCTACTGCCGGGATACCGGGCGAGCCATTGGGGATGAGGCGCAGATTCGCCTTACCGCCCGTAAACCAGCCGCCGATGCCACTGGTGCTGTTCCCATTCACACCGGCGGCATTCGCACCGTCCGCCGTGCCGTAAACACCCGCGCCACCGACACTGGACGTGAGACCGAAGACACCGCGCAGCGCGTTGCCATTTCCCCAGACGCCGTAACCGCCGGTATCGTCACTGGCACCATAAACGCCGACCTTTGTGCGCCCGATCGTATCGGGACCATGCGTCGAGCCAGCAATTGCGATCCGCGCCGTTGGCAAGGGGAACGTACCAGTCGTGTAATTCTCGATATATAACGTCGTATCCATGAGCACCGTGCCCGAGGGGTCGTAGAGGCGCGTGACGTCCGTTGGCACGGTTGGGTTGTTGGATGTCCCGATCACGAACGGATTACCCGTAGATAGGGGGGCTGCATTCTTCGCGGGTGTCTTCGCATCGGAGTATTCCACCGCGCCGGACTTGCCACCGCCACCACCCGGTGTCGGGGGAGTTGCGGCCTGGACCTGCTCTCCGGGAGCGCCCGCGTTCATCATACTCAGGAGCGTCACGCCGGCAGCCACCGCGCCCATCTTCTTCAGCATGACGCGCCGGTCGGTCCGCTTTGGGCTCTTCGCGGTATCGCTTACTTCTGCACTATCGCTCACGGTCGCATACATCGGTTGGGCCGCAATTGTGGATGACGATGCAGGCATCTCTCGCGCCACAAAGCGACCGCGGAGCGATGTGAGTTCACCTTCCTGCTCCGCCACCCGAAACTGGAGTGCGGTGATCGCGGCACGCAAATCCGACAGTTCGTCCGGCGTTACTTGAACTTCCGCTACCATTTGCAGTCTCCTTTTCTAACCCGATACCCCCTGATCCATTGTGGGCGTACGCAGCAGGAGGTTAATTTTGGTACCAACGGGCTTTCCACCCAATCTCCTCCGCCAAGAAGCGAGCGCGGAAGTCCGTCACCACCGGATTGTTCTCGCAAACTGTGTACGTCCTTACCATAGTAAACGGATAAACCGATGGTTGGTTTCGTACTTTCCAGATTTTGCCGAGATCACCGCGCATCGTCACATTCCGACAAGGCTGGTAGACGGGATTTCCGCTTGGAAAGCTGACGATTACTGGGCTTTGTAGTATCCTGCTGCGGGGTCATGGGTGTAGGAGGGTCGCCGCAGATGCAGCGCCAGCGGATCATTGCCATCGTGCCAGCGTACAACGAAGCCGCGTCGCTGCCGCACGTCATAGAGGACTTGCAGAGTAGCCCGCTCGACGTAGACATCGTCGTCGTTGACGACGGCTCGAAGGATGACACGTCGGCGGTCGCGCGGCGCCTCGGCGTCGCGGTCGTCACGCTCCCCTTCAACCTCGGCATCGGCGGGGCGCATCAGACGGGCTTCCAGTACGCCGTCGCGTGGGGCTACGACATCGCCGTCCAGTTCGACGGGGATGGTCAGCACCTCGCACGCGAGATTCCGGCCTTGATCGCGCCCATCGCGGCGGGCGGCGCGGATGTCGTCGTCGGGTCGCGCTTCGCGATCAAGGGGCACGACTACCGGGGAGCGCGCACCCGCCGTGCGGGCGGCGTCCTCCTTTCGATGCTGATTCGCCTGCTCAGCGGGCACGTCTATACCGATGTCACCTCCGGCTTCCGCGCGCTCAATGCCCGCGCCCTCCACGTCGCGGCGGCCGA
>JBBSFO010000611.1:0-3445 GCA_038238655.1 Thermomicrobiales bacterium
AGCGACCAGCCCGTGTAGATAGACGAGTGCGGCGTCCCGCTCTTCGACGGCGAGCCCAGCGAGCAGCGCACCGAGGACGACAGTGTAGGTCCCAGGGGTAGCCCCGGTCCTCACAGCATCGCAAAAGCGGGTGATCACCGGCGTATCCGTCACGTTGGGCACGAGTGCGAGCAGCCGTTTGCCTCCGCGCAGGCTTGCCTGGCGGCTCTCGCGCGCCAATTTCATAGCCAGAAGCGTGCGACATCCTCGGGCACGGCGGGGTTGAGGTGGTGACAGACCATCAGCATGTCGAGGTGCTCATCCAGCGTGTTGATGGTGTAGGGGCGCGTGGGGTTCGTCGAGGAAGGGAGGACGTTCGGCTCGCCCGCCAGTTTGATGATGTCCGGCGCGTGACCGCCACCCGCTCCCTCGGTGTGATAGGTATGGATGGTCCGGCCACCAATCGCGGCGATGCTCTCCTCGACGAACCCCGCCTCGTTGAGCGTGTCCGTGTGGATCGCCACCTGCACGTCGTATTGATCGGCGACCCGCAGGCTCATGTCAATGACGGCGGGGGTCGTGCCCCAGTCCTCGTGATCCTTCAAGCCGCACGCGCCCGCCTCGATCTGCTCGATCAGCGGCCGCTCGCTGCTGGCGTTCCCTTTCCCGAGTAGGCCCCAATTCAGCGGCAAACCGTCCACCGACTGGAGCATCCGGGCGATGTTCCACGGGCCAGGGGTCGCGGTGGTCGCCTTGGTGCCGTCCGCCGGGCCGGTGCCGCCGCCGATCACGGTCGTGATACCGTTGGAAAGGGCGTCGTAGATTTGTTGCGGCGCGATCATGTGGACGTGGCTATCAACGCCGCCGGGTGTGGCGATCAGGTGTTCCCCCGCGATCACCTCAGTGCCCGCACCGATGACGAGCAGAGGGTCCACACCATCCATGATGTCCGGGTTCCCCGCCTTGCCGATCCCCGCGATCCGCCCGCCCTTGACGCCAATATCCGCTTTGACGATACCCAGCAGTGGGTCCATAACGATGACGTTCGTGATGACGAGATCGAGCGCACCGTCGGTATTTGTCGCGACTGCGGACTGGCCCATGCCGTCGCGGATGGACTTCCCGCCGCCGAAGACGACTTCGTCACCATAGATGGCGTAGTCTTTCTCGATCTCGATGATCGGGTTCGTATCGGCAAGCCGGACGCGGTCGCCCGTTGTCGGCCCGTAGAGTTCGGCATAGTGCCGACGCGAGATGCGCGTCATCCGTCGTTACTCCCATCGTCGGAGAAGGCCTTGGCGGTGAGCGCGGCCATCGCCGCCGTTCGCGCGTCGTTCGACGCCGTGTCGCCGTTCGTCAGTCCGTTGAACCCGATTGCCCGGCGATTACCCCCGTAGGCGACGAGCGAAATATCCCGCTCGTCGCCCGGCTCGAAGCGCGCCGCCGTGCCGGAGGGGATGTCCAGGCGCATGCCGAACGCCGCTGCCCGGTCAAAGGCGAGGGCGCGATTCGCCTCGAAGAAATGATAGTGCGAACCGACCTGAATCGGCCGGTCACCGTGTTGCGGACGCGCAATGTCCGCCGCTCGCGACCAGGAGTCAACGCGATGTCGCCGTCCGCCACCAGATACTGCCCCTGCGATCCTGCCATGCTGCACCCTCGCTTACGGGATCGGGTCGTGGCACGAGACGAGTTTCGTGCCATCGTCGAAGGTCGCCTCGATCTGGACGAGTGGCAGCATCTCCGGCACGCCGTCCATCACGTCGTCCCGTGTCAGGACTTCGCGACCGAGCGCCATGCACTCCGCGACGTTCCGACCGTCTCGCGCGGCTTCGAGGATCGCCTCGCAGATCAGTGCAGTCGCCTCCTGATAATTCAATTTCAGCCCGCGCCCTCGGCGGCGGCGCGCGAGGTCCGCGACAATGTAGATCGTGAGTTTTTCCATCTCGCGCGGCGCGAGCAACATCCAAGCCTCCCTCACGGGCATTCGTCGCAGTGAATGTTTGCGGTTCGCCTCTCTCCTTCGTACCAGTATCCCCGATGCGGTCGGTGGGGGCAAGGAGGAACTTTTTTTGTCAGGACGCATCCGGTGTCGCGGGCCGTTGTAGAATAGAGCCGATTCGGCGATACGCGAAAAACAAGGACGGGGGTAGGCGTGGAGGAGCGGGGAATCAGCTTCGGGCGGCGAGTGGCGACGTTGGCGGACGAGCACCCGGAGAAAGCGGCGATCATCTTCCTGCCACAGGAGGGCGACGAGCGAACCGTTACCTGGCGGGAGTTCGACCGGGCGACGAATCGCATCGCACGGCTGCTGGCGGATCGCGGCGTCGGCGAAGACTCGACCATCGTCGTCGGCGTTTGGAACTCGCCGGAGCACCTGATGATCACTGCAGCGGCGTGGAAAGTCGGCGCGCTGATGCTGCCACTCCGGGCGATCCTGCCCGCCCCTGAACGGGATGGCATCCTGGCGCTCGCCCAACCCGCACTCGTCTTCGCCGACTGGGAGGACGTGCCCTACCCCGCCCTACGCCCGGCGGAACTCGCGCAGGCCGATGCGTACGACGACGCGCCGCTGCCGACCGACCCACCCCACCCCGGCAAAGCGATCGCCTCCGGTGGCTCGACCGGGCGTTCCAAGATCGTCGTGGATCGCACCTCTCATCCGGTCCGTCCCGCTGTGCGGGGAGTGCGGCTCGGCGAGGCGTATGGGCAGGTGCAACTGATGTGCGCGCCGCTCTACCACAACTCGCCCTTCCTCAACACCTATCGCGGCCTGGCGGAGGACAACACGATTGTGCTGATGGAACGCTTCGACGCAGAGCGAGCGGTCGAGGCAATCGAGCGGCACCGCGTCAACTATGCCTACATGCCGCCGATCATCATGCGCCGGATCATCATGCTTCCCGGCGTGCACGAGCGTGACTTTTCGAGCATTCAGGCGATCCACTCGTCTGCCGCTCCCTGTCCGCCCTGGCTGAAGCGGGCATGGATCGAACTGATCGGCGGCGAGAAGGTCTATGAGGTCTACGGATCGAGCGAGGGGATCGGTGCGGCGATCATCCGGGGGGATGAGTGGTTGTTGCATCCCGGCAGCGTCGGCCGCCCCATCGCCTGCGAGTTGCGCATCCTCGGCGAGGACGGCGCGGAACTGCCGCCGGGCGAGGTCGGTGAAATCTACACCCGACCAACCCTGACCGACGGCCCGACCTTCACCTACGTCGGCGGGGCGCACCTCAATGCAACGCCCGACGGTTTCTATAGCGTCGGCGACCTTGGCTGGGTGGATACGGAGGGCTACCTCTTCATCGCCGACCGGCGCGTGGACATGATTATCACCGGCGGGGCGAATGTCTACCCCGCCGAGGTGGAGGCGGCGCTGCACGGCCATCCGGCCCTCGCTGACCTTGCAGTGATCGGCGTACCGGACGAGGAGTGGGGGCGGCGCGTCCACGCGATCGTCCAACCC
>JBBSFO010000612.1:0-3439 GCA_038238655.1 Thermomicrobiales bacterium
GATGCGCTGTCCCGTTGGCTGATCCAATTGGAAAATGCCCATCGTCTCGCCGCGCATCAGCGGCGCATATGCGACCGGGTCCTCCAAATCGAGCGTATCAAGATCCACCTTAATCCCGCGCCGTTCGAGGAGTTGCAGCGCCTTGGTGAGCACGGTCAACGTTTTGAGGCCGAGGAAGTCCATCTTCAGCAGGCCGAGTTCTTCGAGCCAGCCCATCGGGTACTGCGTCGTCACGCCCGCGTTGTCGCCCGTACCGGTGCGCTGGAGCGGCACATGCTGGATGAGTGGATCGCGCGAGATGACGATCCCGGCGGCATGCGTCGAGGCATGGCGCGAGACGCCCTCCAGCTTTTGCGCGGTATCGAGCAAGCGGCGGACATTCGCGTCCTTGTCGCGCAGCGCCTTGAGGTCGGGCACCTGTTCAAGCGCCTGGCCGATGGAGACCGGATGCGCGGGCACCTGCGGGATCATCTTGGAAACCAGATCCACCTCGCCATACGGCATACCGAGCGCGCGCCCAACATCGCGGATCGCGGCGCGCGCAGCGAGCGTCCCGAAGGTGATAATCTGCGCGACCTGCTCCGCGCCGTACTTCTCGGTCACGTACTTGATAATCAGGTCCCGCCCATCGTCCGCGAAGTCAATGTCAATATCAGGCATCGAAACGCGCGACGGGTTGAGAAAGCGTTCGAACAGCAAGCCATGCTGGAGCGGGTCAACCGTCGTGATGTCGAGGCTGTACGCGACAATGCTGCCCGCTGCACTGCCACGACCCGGCCCGACGAGCACCCCCTGTTCCTTCGCATAGCGCACAAAATCCCAGACGACGAGGAAGTACGTCGGGAACCCCATGTCCGTGATGACCTTGAGTTCGAACGCCAGTCGCTCGGCAACCTCACCGCCCAGATGGCCGTATTTCCGCTGCGCTCCCTCGCGGCACAAGTGCTCCAGATAGGTATCCGGCGTGAAGCCCTCGGGCACCGCGAAGTGTGGCATCAGAAAGCCAGGATTGCCGAGGTGCAAATCGCACTGCTCGACGACGCGCAAGGTATTCGATACCGCCTCGGGAATCTCCCGGAACCGTTCGAGCATCTCGTCGCCGCTCTTCATGTAAATCTGATCGGTCTTACTCGCGAACCGGTTCGGATCGTCCACCGTCGCGCCCGTCTGGATACACAGCAGGATGTCGTGCGCCGGATGATCCTCGCGGCGGACGAAATGCACGTCATTGGTCGCGACGAGCGGCAACCCGGTGCGTTTCCCTTCTTCGATCAGAAATCGGGTCATCTGTTGCTGTTCGGGCATGCCGTGATCCATCACTTCGAGGAAGAAGTGATCGCGCCCGAACCACTGGCTCATGTCATCAATCAGTTGGCTCGCCGCCGCGTTTCGGTCGTGGAGAATGTGCGACGCGACATGTGAGGAGAGGCAACCGGAGAGGCAGGTAATGCCGTCCGCCTTTTGCGCGAGCAGCTCGTAGTCAATCCGTGGCTTGTAATAAAAACCTTCCAGACTTGCCTTGCTCGCGAGTTCGAGGAGGTTTCGGTAGCCCGTTTCGTTGCGGGCGAGGAGCGTCAAGTGGTGAATCGGCGCTTTCTTGCGCTCGTGTCGCCCCTCCGGTGCGACATACGCCTCCATGCCGACGATCGTGCGGAAGCCAGTCTTTTTCCCTGCCTTCATCCAATCCATCGCGCCGTACATCACGCCGTGATCAGTGAGGGCCGCCGCCGTCATGCCGAGTTCTTCCATCCGCACCATGTAGTCGGAAATTTTCCCGAGTCCGTCGAGCAGGGAGAACTCGGTGTGGAGATGGAGATGCGCGAACTCAACGGACTGCCGATCCCGATCCCGATCATTCGTAGCTATCATTGCTCCTGCTCCCCCGATCACTGCCACCGAAGGCATGCATCAATCGTACCAGTCACCCTGTACGTTCAGCCTACCAAAGTACGTACGCAGTGTCCATACGACTACTAGGAGTCGTGGTTCGCGATCCTCGTGTATTCCTCGACGAGTAATGCCAGGAGTCGCCGGAGCGTTGAACGTGACGGGTCTGGCAAGCGCGTATCTTCCATGAGGGCCGCGAGTTTCGCGAGCGATGTTTCGCCCGTCAGCAGGTGCGCGGGATCAACCGGCAGGAAACCCGCCGCCATGCGCAGTTCGTCGGCATCACGGCCCGACGTATCGAGGCCAAGAGCGCCAACAAACTGCTCGACGACAACGCGCGACGGATCACCGCGCCCGCCGGATTCGAGTCGGCTGATGTATGAGTGATTCAGCCCTGCCCGCTGTGCGAGTTGATTCTGCGACAGCCGCTGTGCCGTACGCAGACGCGTCAGCGTCTGACCGAACCGCACCGCCGCACCGCTCACTTGGTCTTGCGCCACGTCTCACCTCCCTGGCGATCAATCCATCGCTAGTCTAAACGCGTCGTGCCAATCAGTCAACGACTTGCCAAGCAGACACATACCTTGCGACGATTTACTGACACTGAGGCAACGGCTGTGTCTGTTGGTAAAATACGTGCAATCCAGACACACAGTATGTCATCTACGGCCATCTCTTGCGCGCCGATGGTCGCCATCTCTGTGGAAATGCCGTCAGGCTCCGTTGGTGATTGCCGGTTTCGCGCCTGCATTTCAAGAGGGAGAGCAGCCTGTCAGACACGTTGCATCTGTGTGATTGGTTCGCTTGGCTTGCGTTTCGCCGGGTCGCGTGATAGAATCCCAGCGGCGAATGCGCCGACGTAGCTCAGTGGCAGAGCAGCTGTTTCGTAAACAGCAGGTCATCGGTTCAAATCCGATCGTCGGCTCCAGTGGGCCGAAGTGGCGGAATCGGCAGACGCGCTACGTTCAGGGCGTAGTGCCCGTAGGGGCGTGAGGGTTCAAATCCCTCCTTCGGCACCAGTTTTTCCATCCCTGACGCCGTGCATGCCAGACATGCGCGGTTCATTGACAAGGCAATACGGGGTGTTGGGTAGGATGGCCGCTGCGGCAGAAGCTGCAGAGGAAAGTCCGGGCAGCACAGAGCAGGGTGCCCGGCGAAAGCCGGGGAAACGCGGCAACGCGTTGACAGTCCCGCGCAAGCGGGCGGGCGGGCAACCGCGCGAGAGCAACAGAAACGTGCCGGACGCTTCGGCGGGCCGGATGAAACGGGCAATCCTCCCTGCTGCAATCTCCGATCCGGTCGTACGCAGCCGATCCCGACTGCTGACGGTGACTCGCCGAGACCGAAAGTCGAGAGCAGCCGCGAAGGTGACGACGCGGCCCGTCCCGGATTTCCGGGGCGGAGAGAGATGGCCATCAGCGCAGCAATGCGTGAACAGAACTCGGCTTACGCGCTCAACATCCCCGCTGCATTTTTTGTATGGTGCCTCTAGCTCAATCGGCAGAGCGCCGGCCTGTGGAGCCGGATGTTACGGGTTCGAGCCCCGTGAGGC
>JBBSFO010000613.1:0-3431 GCA_038238655.1 Thermomicrobiales bacterium
GACCCCAACTCCGCTCTATCGCATCCGATCCGCCCTCGGCTGCCTCTGGCACGAACATCGCCTCGCGCCGCAGCCCCAAACTTCGGGATGACTCATGTTCTATCGCGTCCCATTTCGCGCGATCAGCGATCCTCCAACGGCTGTTCGACGGGCAAATCCTCGCGCCGTGACCACTCGTAGAACGATCCGGGGTAAACGCGGACATGCGGAAAGCCGAGCGATTGCAGCGCCGTATAGGTATTCGTCGCCCGGTGGCTGCGCTGGCAATACACGATGACTTCCTTCTCCGGCACGACGCCCGCCGCAGCGAGGATGCGGCGCATCTCAGCCGGACCCTTGTACCGTTCCTTGTCGTTCAGCAGGCTCGTCCACTCCACATACGCGACGCCGGGCAATCGTCCCAAACGCGGATTGCCCTGCATCGCCATCTTCCCAAGATATTCGTCGCTGGCCCGCACATCGAGGACGATTACGTTGGGATCGTCGAGCGCGACCGCCACATCGTCTGCCGTGGCGATCATCTCCCGATGTGGATTGATCGGGTATGTGGCATCGGGTGTGGGCCGCCGTGTGCGGTCTGCGGTCGTCACCGCTCGACTGGCGGCTATCCAACCCGCGATCCCGCTATGCAATACATGGCTCGCATCGTGTCCGAGATAGCGGAGCATGAATGCCCCGCGCGGCGCGTAGTTCTGTGTTCCTTCATCGTAGAAGACGGCGATATCGTCAGGCGCAATGCCCGCCGCACCGAACATTCGCGCCCAGTCGGCTTCGATTGTCCGCAAGCCTGCCGGGTCGGTGTGCTCGTTGACGTAGAAAAAGGTGTCGAGGTTGATTGCCCCCGGCAGATGCCCCCGCGCGTATGCGTCGGCGGGGCGGGCGTCAATCAGCAGCAGCGGCGCGGTTTGGCGGTCGAGCCAGTCGAGGTCAACCAACACGCGCGTTTCAGCATCGGCAACGGTCATGGTATCTCCCTTTCGCGTAATCTTTACCTGGGAGTATACACGGCAGAGACCCCATGCGACGGTCGAAATACGACGGGAAGCAAGCGCCGCTTTCCGTTGTTGTACAGCAGTGACGGGGCGGGCGAACGCGCCGCACCACCATGCTGCCACACAATGGAGGATTCTCGCTCATGGCGCTCCCACTCTCGATTCTCGATCTTTCGCCGGTCGGGACCGGCTCATCGGCCACCCAGGCGGTGCGCAATACGCTCGATCTCGCGCGGCTGGCGGACCGGCTCGGCTACACGCGCTACTGGCTCGCCGAGCACCACAACATGCCCGGTATCGCCAGCTCCGCGCCGGAAGTCCTGATCGGCGCGGTCGCCCGCGAGACGACGCATCTGCGGGTCGGTTCGGGCGGCATCATGCTCCCGAATCACGCGCCGCTGCGCGTTGTCGAAACATTCCGCGTCCTCGAAGCGCTGTATCCGGGGCGAATTGATCTCGGCATCGGTCGCGCCCCCGGCACGGATCAGATGACGGCCTTCGCCCTTCGCCGCTCGCGCGAAGCCCTGCGTGCGGACGATTTCCCCGAGCAACTGGGTGAGTTGCTCGCCTTCGCGCACGACCGGTTCCCGGCGGGCCATCCGTTCCAGTCCGTGCGGGCCGTACCGGTTGATGTGCCATTGCCGCCCGTCTGGCTGCTCGGTTCGAGCGACTACAGCGCGCAAGTCTCCGCCGCGCTCGGCATGGGGTTCGCCTTCGCGCGGCACATCAGCCCGGACGGTGCAGCCGAGGCGATGACGCTCTATCGGGAGCAATTCTCTCCCTCCGACGCGCTCTCGGAGCCGAAGACGATCCTCACTCTTTCGGTGATCTGCGCCGACACGGACGAGCGCGCCGACGCGCTGGCATCGTCGTCTGCCCTTTCCTTCCTGCGGCTGCGGAGCGGCCAGCCCGGTCTGTTACCCAGTCCGGAGGAAGCGCAGGCGTACCCCTACACCCCGATGGAGCGCGCGCAAATCGAGTCCTCCCGCACGCGCCATGTGATCGGCAGCCCGGCGACGGTGCGCGCGCAACTGGACGCACTGATCGCGCAGACTGGGGCCGATGAGGTGATGGTTACGACGATGATCCACGCGCACGCGGAGCGGCTGCACTCGTACGAACTGCTCGCCGAACTCTTCCAGTTGCCGCACATTGGGCTGATGTCAAATTAATCAGCGTGTCGCAGTACTGAGCCATATGATGCGCTATACCTTCCGGCAATCAGGCACGGCAAGGAACGAACGGCACCTCTTCGAGGAAGACCAACGTCGGCTGCGTCGCGTTGGCATGGCGGTGCGGCGTGTGTGGGGCATGGGGAAGATGCCGCAGCACGTTGAGCCATTCCTCCTCGCGCAGTAGACTGTCGGTATGGTCGAGATCGAGATCGAGCATAAGTTCACCGATGACCGTCTCGCTGCGTTGTATGACGCGTTCTGCCCGCCGCCGACGCAGCGGGACGACTTCGCCTTCTACCTGCCATTGGTGATGTCCGCGCGGGCCGTGCTCGACGTGGGGTGCGGGACGGGTGCCTTGTTGCGCCTGGCGCGAGAGTCCGGTCATACCGGACGGCTCTGCGGCCTTGATCCCGCGAAGGGTATGCTCAACCAGGCGCGTCGGCGGTCGGACATCGAGTGGGTCCACGGCGACCTTTCATCGGTCGGGTGGGATAGGCAGTTCGACCTGATCGTCATGACTGGCCATGCCTTCCAGGAGTTCGTCGTGGACGACGAGATCCGCGTCGCGTTTGCCGCGATCCGGTCGGCGCTCACCGACGGCGGCCACTTCGCGTTTGAGACGCGCAACCCGCTGGTCCGCGCGTGGGAGCGCTGGCCGGAGCGCTACAGCGGCGAGATGACCGATGCCACCGGTGCCATTGTGCGATGCGAGTATCGGGTGGAGACGCCGGTCGTGGGGAGCGTCGTCCGGAGCGTCAGCACGTTCACCAGTCCCGCTTGGGACCGTCCAGAGGTGAGCTGCGGTGCACTTCGGTTCCTCGACGCGGCGTCGCTGTCTGCGTTCCTGTCCGCCGCAGACCTGATGATCGAGGAGCAGTTCGGGGACTGGGCTGGGCACCCGCCGACCGACACCAGCCCGGAGATTATCACCATCGCCCGCAGAGGATAAACCGGTCGGCTGACCGTATCGCCCCGGTTGCGGTCGCTCCTGTCACTCCGTCGCCACGCGAGCGTGAACACGAGGGCAGAAACGGCTCCCTGCTCGAACAGTATGTCGAGCAGCGAAGGAGATGTGCTTGCCTACCTCTGTAGTTGTCGGTGTACGATACATTCCTACTGCCCATATGCGGGCGGCGGTCGAGTGGGTATGCAAAGGGGTGGATGATGCGACTTGCGGGCAAAGTAGCGGTGATCACGGGGGCGGCATCGGGGATCGGGCGGGCCAGCGCGCGGCTGTTCGCGAGCGAGGGCGCGCGGCTGATGA
>JBBSFO010000614.1:0-3419 GCA_038238655.1 Thermomicrobiales bacterium
GATCGTCGAGGCGACGGGCGTGCCGGAAAACGGCGCGCGGATCGGCGCGGAAGCAATCGCCCAGGGCAAGCACGTCGTCATGGTCAATATGGAAACGGATGTCGCGGTCGGGCCGCTGCTGCACCGCCGCGCGCGGGCTGCGGGCGTCGTCTACACCGTCGCGGACGGTGACCAGCCCGGCTGCATCATGCGCCTCGTGGATTGGGCACGGGCGCTCGGGTTGGAAGTTGTCGTCGCAGGCCGGGGGACGCGCCGCTTCGGCACCGACCGCGAGGGCGATCCTGAAGAGGCGTTCGCCCGCTACGGCTACGACCCGCAACTGGTGCGGGAGCAGCAACTGAACGCGCAGATGTACAACTCCTTCCGCGACGGCTCGAAATCGCAGATTGAGATGTGCAGCGTCGCCAACATGACCGGCCTCGGGCCCGACCTGCGCGGTATGCACGAGCCGAGCGCGACGATTGCCGATCTCGCGACGGTATTCAGTCTTCAGGCAAGTGGTGGCGTGCTCAATAATTTCGGGGTTGTGGAACTGGCGAATGCGGTCGCGCCGGATGGCGTGACCGTGCTACCGAATCATCTCGACATCGGCGTCTTCGTCGTCGTGCGCACCGACCATCCGCGCATCGCGCAGGACCTCGGCTTCTACGGCCTGAAGATGGGGCCGGATGGCACGACCGCCGCCCATTACCGCCCGTATCATCTCTGCGGCATCGAAGCGCCCCTGTCCATCGCGGAAGCGGGGCTGTACGGCAAGCCGACGGGCGCGCCCATCGGTGCGCCCGTCGCGGATGTGATCGCCGTCGCGAAGCGCGATCTACACGCAGGAGAAATGCTCGACGGCAGCGGCGGCAAGACCGTCTACGGCCTAATCGAGCGCACCGAAATCGTCCGCACCGAGAACCTGCTGCCGCTGACGATGACGAATGGTGCGCGCCTGACGCGCGACATTGCCGCCGACCAACCGATCACGAACGCGATGATCGAACGCCCGGCTGGCTCGTTTCTTTGGTCGCTCCGCGCCGAACAAGATGCAGTGTTTTCTGGGTGAGCTTCCCCTACTCCCCGATGTCCGCACCTGTGATCGGCAGTTGGACGGGGAGGCCGGTGCGGGAGGAGTGATAAATCGCGAGGATGATTTCGAGGGACTTGCGCGCTTCCGCGCCGGTGACGGCCGGTGGGCGGTCGTCCTTCACGGCCTGCACGAAGTCCTGAATCTGGAGGGTGTGGAAGTCCGGGAAGCCGGAGCGCCGCTCCGCCATTCCCTCCCAGACGGGGACGTATGCCGTCTCGCCGGGGATCGTCCAGATGTCGTTGATCCCCTCCTTGCCTTCCGGCATTTCCCAGACGCTCGCCGTCGCGCCGTTGGAACCATGGATAGCGACGCGGAAGCCGAGGTCCGGCGTCACGGTCGTCGCAGCGGAGATGATGCCGAGCGCGCCGGAGGCAAACTTAACCGTCGCGACGACCGTGTCCTCCACGTCTATATACGCGCCATGAATGAGCGTATCGTACCGCCCAACGATCTCCACGACGGGCGACCCCATGAACCACTGGAACATATCAATCATGTGGACGGCCTGATTCATCAAAGCGCCGCCACCTTCCGTCGCCCATTTGCCGCGCCATGCATCGCGCGCGAAATACGATTCGGGTCGCCAGATATGGCAGATGCACTCGCCGATTGTTGGCCAGCCGAGTTGTCCGCTGTCGAGTGCGGTGCGGATGCGTTGGGCGGCGGGCCAGAATCGCCGTTGGAAGATGACGCCGAACTTCGTTCCCGCCTTTTCCGCCGCCGCGATCATCCGGTCAGCATCCGTCAGGCGCGTGGTAATTGGCTTCTCACAGATCGCGTGGACGCCCGCTTCCGCCGCTGCGACGACGAGCGGCGTGTGGCTCGGATGCGGCGTGCAGATGCAGACGGCATCTACCGTGCCGCTCGTCAGCATCTTCTCGGCGTCCGTGTAGACCCCGGGCACGTCGTACTCGCCCGCCATCGCGCGTGCGCGGTCCGCGTCCACATCACAGCAGGCGACGAACGCCGCCTCCGGCGAGGCCGCGAGCGCTTTCGCGTGCGTCTTCGCGATCCCGCCGCAGCCGATCATCCCCATCCGTACCTGTTCCGCCATCAGATTTTGCTCCCTTCATCTCGTACAGCCATCGGTCCCGGCGGGAAGATGCCGCGCAGGTAATTCGCCGACCACGCGACGCCTTCTACGCCGAGAAAGAGCGGGTCTTCGTTCTCGATACTGATGACATCATCGTAGCCAATATCGCGCAGCGCGGAGAGGATGTCGCGCCAATCGAGCGCGCCGAGTCCGGGCAAACGATAGCGCCACCATCCGCTACCGAGGATGCCTTGCCGTGCCAGCACGGCGGGAAGGATTTCGGTATCCTTCGCGTCGAAATGATAGATGCGCGATCCGTACTGTCGGATCAGATCGGGGATGTGCGGAATCTGGAGCCAGATGAGATGCGACGGGTCGAAACTGAGACCGAGCGCGGGCGACGGGACCGCATCGAAAATCACATCCCACAGTTCCGGGCTGTGGGCGATATTCCCTTGACCGCCGCCGCGCGCCGCCGTTTCGAAAGCGATCCGCACGCCGCGCGATGCGGCATAGTCCGCGAGCGGCGTGAAAACCTCCGTAAAGAGTGCGACATTTTCGGCAAGGCGGTTCGATGGGTGGTTCGGACCGACGCCCGGCAGACCATAGAACTGCATGCCGAACGCCGACCCGCCATAGGTGACGACCGTCGGCACGCCGAGCGTGGCGCAGGCATCAATCGTTTGGCGGAAAGCGGCAATCCGTCGCTGGCGAAGGTCGAGATCAGGTGTCAGCAGATTGAGCATCGGCGCGAGTGAGGCGATTGTCATGCTATGCTTCGCAAGCAACGCATGTGTGTGCCCCGGACCGTCGCGCAGTATCGCGTCCAGATCGAGATGACCGGGGTGGGCCGCATCCGCGATGTGCGGGAACGTCGGCCCGACGTTGACCTCGATAGCATCCAATCCCAATGCCGCTGCCCGCGCGAGAAGCGCCGGAAACGGCAGTGGCTCGATCCCGACGAGTGAGGCAAATGCGATCTTCATACGCTATCCTTTGTGCTGCATACGTAACGCCGCGATGCGATGGTATACGCATCCCGCGCTGGAGGAAAGATGCTCGCCCTGCCCCGTGATGCGCGCGTCCCCGCGATCAGGAAGAAATCGTCGGTGTTCGCGGTGGTGACGAGCGTCAGCATCGCCGATCCTGCCTTCTTTCTCCTCGCAAACCCGGCGCTCCATTTGCTCCGGCGCGACCTCCATCCGGCGACGCACTACATCAGCGAGTACGCCGTTGGTCGGTACGGGCTGGTGATGTCGAGCGCGTTGGTCATCCTCGGGATCGGCACCGTCGCACTGTCGCTCGTCATCC
>JBBSFO010000615.1:0-3415 GCA_038238655.1 Thermomicrobiales bacterium
ACGCGGGAAGCGGTTCGGCAGGTCGGTAAGCAGCCCCTGCGTGATCCACGTCGCTTTATCACCGCCGAGTTCGCTGGAGGCCATTTCGCCAATCAGCATCGGCTTGCTGGCGATCTGGGCGAGGCTATCGTACGACGGGCCAAAGACGCCGACAAAATCTGTCCAGTGCGACCATGACTGGCTCGTGCCGAAGTTGTAGCCATCCAGCCCGACCCAATCCACAGCCCCATCGCCGGGATAAAGTTGCGCGAAGGGAGCGCTGCCCGGAAAGGCGACGTTCGGCGACCAGACCCAGCGGACATTGGTCGCGCCTTCCTGGCGAAAGATGGCGCGCACATGCTTCCACATCGCGACGTATTGCGCAGCGGTGTTGCCATTGGCGTTCGCGGCCCACGGGTACCAGTCGCCATTCATCTCGTGCGCGAATTTGAGATAGAGTGGCTTGCTCCAGGCCGCCGCAGCCCGCGCCCATTGGTGGACAAAGGCATCGTGCGTGCCGGAGATGATCGCACCGAGGCTGTACGCGGGCTGGTTCGTACCGGCGGCGGGGTCCCACGGTTCCCACGTAATCATCGGCGTCGCGCCGCGACTCGTCACGGCATTCATTTTCACCGGGTCGAACGCGCTGTTGTTCGCCGTCACCCAGTCCTGATACCACATGACGATCCCCGGCGCGACGCCAACCATGGCGGTGTACGCATCTATCCGCGACGGATCGCCGGGTGCATTGGCGATGTACGCCCCGAGCGCCAATGTATGCGAGGGCGAGGCCGCGACTACCCCCGTGTGCAGCGTCATAACAAGTAGCCAGCCGAGCAATGGCACGAGACGCAGAGATGCAGTGAATCGTGGTCGCAATCGTTCCCCCAAACCCGACAGCGCCGGGTGGCGCGCTCGCATGTCGTCAATTGTATTTGCCGACCCCACTTGGACACCCCCCGATATGCAGGCACGCCCGGCTCCCACCAATCAGAACGACGAACCGCCGAAGAAGTGACGCGATCAGCACAAAACATTGTACTTCTGTACATGAAACATCGAAGGGATTTCCGGAAAGCCCGCCGCCACCGAAGAATCAAGGAGGGGCAGACTGCGTGTTCAGATAGGCGATCATCATCATGTGTTCGATGTTCGCCATATGGAACGGCGTGCTCATCGGTTGGAAGCCGAATGACTCGTACAAACCCTTCGCGTAGGTTTGGGCGCTCAATGTGACAATGGGCAGATCGAGATCGCGTGCGGCATCCATTAAATGCTGCATGATGCGGGCAGCGACGCCCATGCGCCGAAACTGCGGCAAAACGCTCACCCAGGCGATCTGGCCTTCCGGGCCGCTCCGCGCGCGGACGACATGCAGGCGACCCGTCCCGGCGGCGACAGTGCCCACGAGGCCGAGGGCGTGAATGGCGGTCGCGTCATCGCGGTCGCCCTTTTCCGCGCCCTGCACGCCCTGCTCGTCCGCGAAGACTGCCGCGCGAATCGCGTAGCAGGCGGCACGATCCGCTTCGGCATCGGCACGGCGGACGGCGATCTCAGCCATCCGCACCGGAACTCGTCGGTATTGCCGTCATCGCTGGCGCGGGCCGGAGCGGCTGCCCCTTCTGATTGGCGGCCATCGCGTTGTCGGCAATCGCCGCCGGCTCGATCACTGCGTCGGCGGCGAGGACACGCCGGAGCGCGACTGCGGCGACATCGAGCATCGTGTCGTCCGGCGTGCGCGTTGTCAGTTTCTGGAGCGACATGCTCGGCGCGAGCAGAATGCGCATCCAGCGATGATGATAGAACTGCGCGCCGAGTTTCAGGAACTCGTACGCGACCCCGGCGATCAGCGGTACCAGCACGATGCGGCTGAGGATGCGCAACAGGAACGGCGGGCGACCAAGTAACGCGAAGACGAGGATCGAGAAGAGGACGACGACGAGCAAAAAGCCCGTGCCACAGCGCGGATGCTCAATCGGCATCGGCCGGATATGCTCGGCGTCGAGCGGCAGGCCGCGCTCGTAGGCGTGGATCGTCTTGTGCTCCGCACCGTGGTACATGAAGACGCGCCGGACATCGGGGATCAGCCCGATCAAGCCGAGATACAAGACGAGGATGCCGAGGCGGATGCCTCCCTCGACGATATTCGAGACGAACGACGAGGCGATGTAGCGATCCGCGAAGTGGATCGCCAAAAGCGGCAAAACAAAAAACAGCCCGATGCCGAAAAGGAGCGAGAAGGCGACCGTGACCCAGAGCGCGGGACCGCTCAGTTCGGTCGGTTCTTCCGGCTTGCCGTCCTTGCCGCGTCCCTTCTCCGGGTTGAGCAAAATCGCGGGCATCACATCGGGCGCGACGGTGACGGTGGGAGCGGCGTCCTCCTCCTGCAAGCCGACATTCGCGGAGAAGACAAGTGCGCGGGTGCCGAGCAGCAATGCGTCCCACAGCAGCACGATCCCACGCAAAAACGGCCACTTCATGATCTTCGAACGATAGACCCACGCGGTCAACGGTTCCTGATAATAGAGGATACCGCCATCGGGCGCGCGCACGGCCACAGCCATCTCGCGTCGCCCGCGCATCATCACCCCTTCCATCACCGCTTGCCCGCCGTAGTGAAACGTCCCCATGCGCCCTCCGTCATACCCGACCCACTCGTTACCGCATGATACCACGCGCCGTGCAAGCGCCGATTTTTGCCCTTGACGCCCGGCGTTATGCACGCTACGTTGTACGTACGGCAAAGGAGCGCGCAATGGCGCAACAACCACAAGCAGGAAACACACGTTCCCCTCAGAAAGCGATTGCAGCCGAGCGGCCTACCCGCTCGAACGATACAGAAACCCAGTCATGCCCGCGCTGCGGCCACGCGATGCCGGCGCTCAAAGGCGGCTCCGCCTCCATCTGCCCCAACTGCGGCTTCAAGGATTCCTGCTGTTACTGAGCGAACGACCTCTCTTTCAGCGCGCATATTTTCCTCTGAGGTAACAAAGCGGCGGCTGGGCTACAGGCCAGACCACCGCTCTGCTGCGGATTGCTGTGAATTGTCATACGCTGTTGCAGCGACCGGAGGGTCCGGCTGCCGGGTGCAGCGGGTCTAGTGCACGAGCGCTGTGTCGGCCTCCTCGACCGCTGCGTGCACGCCGTTGCTGCCGACTGCGGCGAAGCTGCCCAACGCATCAACCGGCACCGGTGTCGCTGAGGGTCCTTCGAGACTGACATGCGGGACGATCCGATCCAGCCAGCGCGGGAACCACCAGTTCGCCTTCCCCATTAGCTGCATCAGCGATGGCACGACCAGGAGCCGGATTACCGTCGCATCAATCAGGATCGCCGAGGCCAGTCCGAGGCCGAACTCCTTGATCACCCGCTCGCTGCCGAAGGCGAAGCTAATGAAGACCGCCACCATGATCGCTGCCGCCGCCGTGATCAGCCG
>JBBSFO010000616.1:0-3407 GCA_038238655.1 Thermomicrobiales bacterium
ATAATTCGCGATTTGCTCGGGCTTGACTTGATAGGCGCGGGCGATTCCTTCCAGTGTGTCGGCTTCCTTGACACGGTGGAGCATCGTCCCCTTCGGCGGCACCTTGATTGCGATGCCGACGGGTAGCGTCGTCGTCGGGTCACTTATATTGTTCGCCCACATCAGCGCGGATGTGCTAACACCTTTCTGCTTGGCAATGTCGTCCAGTGTTTGATCGCGCAGGGCACGCACGACATCAATGCGCTGGGGCTTGGCCGTCAGGGTGGTTGCGGGGCGAGCGAGGTAGTTTGTCGTTGTCAGGTCGGTCGGATTCACCGGAGTGCTGATGACCGTCTGCCCGCCGGGGACAGTAACCGTGACGCCGTCAGATGGCTGAGCCAGGAGGTCAATCGTCTCCGTCGCGCCACTCGGCACGACGACGTGTTGATCCGCGCTCCAGAAGCCGTGTCCGATTAAGACGACACCGACGATGCCCACGACGACGAGTGCGGGCAACAACCGTACAAAAACCATCCCACCAGCAAACGCGCCGCCCGACGACGCTCCCGGCGTACTGACGGCGCGGAGGTAGCGGCTGTGCGACTTCGATGCATACGGCGCTTGTCGTTCCACGTTGCTCCACGTCCTTGCTGGGTTCGAGATGCGAGGTTCAGAATTCAGGTTTCGGAGTGAGGTTCCTCGAACTCCGAACCTCGAACCTCTTACGGGTACGGCCGCCATCCCATATAGCCGCCCGATCCTTCATAGGTCGTGCGCACGACGCCATTGACGAGCGCGGAGATCATCGTGCCGTCGCCCATCGCGATGCCGACGTGCCCCGCGTAGTTCCAGGATGCGTCGAAGAAGACGAGGCTACCCGCCGGAGCGCGTCCGCGATAGAGCGGCCCCGAATACGCATCCGCCAGCGCAGTCGGGTAGCGGACATGCGGCACGCCCGCTCCGTCCGCGACATCACCGATGAACTTCTCGCACCAGAACGCCCACGGCAAGCCGCTCGGCTGGCGATATGCGCCGAGATAGCGCTGCGCGACGCGCACGATCCCACCGCTGCCGCCAACACTTGGGGCGGAAGATGCCGTGCTCCGCGTCGTCGTGAACGGGGTGTCATCCGAGGCACCGGCGCGGGTGTTGGGGTTATCGAGTTGGACATTTTGCGGGATGATCACCGGGGGCGGCTCGACATACGGGATGCCGCCGGGGATGACGATTTCCTGACCGGGGATCAGCTTGCCGCCATGCGTCAGGTGGTTGCCGCCGAAAGCGAAGACCCGGCTCGCGATGTCGTTGACGCGCAGATCGCTCGGTGGGTCTTTGCAGGGGATGGCGGCGCAGGAAAAATTCTTGGCGATCTGCGTGACCGCGTCGTCAATATTTCGCTGCGTATCTTCCGGCTCAACCACGTGAATGATCCCGTCGGTCGGCGGGACGGCGATGATCTGGCCGGGGTGGATCAGATCGCCGGAAAGATTATTCGCCCATTGCAAGGTGAGCGGGTTGCGGAGCGCGTAGATCGCGGAGATGCGCGCGAGCGAGTCGCCCTGTTGCACCTGGTAAAAGACGGTATGATCCCGCGTCGGCAGATTCGTCGTCGGGATGATGAGGAAACTGCCCGGCACGAGGTCGGACGATTCGAGGACATTGTTGCCGGGGTACGTGGTGACATCCTGTACTTTCACGTGATAGGCGCGGGCAATGCTTTCCAGCGTATCGGTCTCCTTGACGCGATGGAGCATCGTGCCGGACGGTGGCACGCGGATCGTCTGCCCGGCTGGGAGGACGCGCGTCGGATCACTGATGCCGTTCGCCCACATCAAGGCGGCGGAGGTCGAGGTCATCCGGTCGGCAATCGTTTCAAGCGTGTCACCGCGCCGCGCCGGGACGATGCTGACGCGTTGCGGGATCGTCGTGATAATCGTGCCGGGGCGGGAAAGGTAGCCCGTGAAGGTCGAATCGTTGGCGGTGCCACGCAAGGCGGTCGTCGTGCTGCCGCCCGGCACCGCGACGATAACATCCACAGTATCGTCAGCAGTGGCGTCGGAAACGACGGCACCATCCGGCAGGATGCGCGTACTCGGGGCGATCCCTGTTTGTGTCGGGAGGCCAGTGACGGGATCGCGGCGCGGCGGGCTGGACCAGAAGCCGCCGCCGAGCAGCACGACCGCCGTGACCGTGACGAGGAACATCGGCGGGATGAGCCGGTTTATGGAGGGCGTGAGAAACGAGGAACGATGGCTGCCGGTACCGAGACCGGATGGCACGCTCGCGTGCAGATAGCGCTGATGGGCGCGTTTCGCGCGCGTCGGGAGTTTCCCTTCCCTCACGTCCTCGTCCCCTCCCCGTTACGCCCGCATGCGTGCCCGTCTTCCCAAACCGGGCGCGATCCCGCCAGAGATCAGACGTGCTGTGTGGAACCGTCCGTCTCCGCCAGCGGGACCTTCCGCTCCCCTGCGGCTCACATTATGTCTCGTATCCTACTCAGTCGCTACGCGTGTGTCAATCGCCTGACTCCTGCGTCGCACATCGCGCATTGACTGCGGTCTACGGTCTACCGTTTGTTTACGAACGTCCCGACCCGATCAATCGCGCGTTCCGTCACATCGGTCGCGCCATCGGCGAGGGAGCGGAGTGCGGCGACGCTTTCTATGACGGCGGCGCGGGCATGGGTCTGTGTCGCGGCAGGGAGCCGGTCGAATGCGCTCCGCGCGAATCCGAACGGTGTGCGAAGCGCACGGTGGAGGAGCGAGTCTGCCACGCTAGCCGTGTGTGACGACGCGGGTGCGCCGGATAACGCGGTCGTGCTGCGGCGGCTGAATCTTCGTCGTGACGGTGCAGTCACCGTGGATGTGCGTTTGGCACGAAAGGCGATCTGCGCCGAATTTGATCTGCTTCAGTTCCACCTTGGTGCGCGGCGAGGCGGACCGCTCCGGCGAGACTTCCATGCGGCACGTGCCGCACAACCCCCGCCCGCGACAGTTGGCGATCTTGTCCACGCCCTGATAGACCTCGATGCCATTGTCGAGCGCCACCTGGCGGAGGTTGGCGCCATCGGGCACGTCAACGGAAAGGTGTTCTCGCTTGAACCGAATCACTGGCATTCCGTCGCTCTCCTCTTATCCACGCTACTGTGCGATAGCAGCAGCCGCTGCGGCGTCCGTCATTGCACGCTACCTCTATGGTAACACAACAGAACCCGCTACCGAGCAATGGCAGCAGTACAGCACACAAAAGGAAACAACCGGGTACCACATTGCAGGGAGCGGACGGAAACAGTACATTTGTCACGACAATTGCTAGAGCGTGTTATGAACTTGCCATATCTTGTGGCCCGACCATCCGAAGGAGCGGATTCGAGGCTTCCAATGGGCGATTGATGCACTGCAAACGGGTGGAAATACGTGGAAACCCGG
>JBBSFO010000617.1:0-3396 GCA_038238655.1 Thermomicrobiales bacterium
CGACGACGAAGGCGTAGCCGATGCTCCGCTCGTTTTGGCCATATCCCTGCGCGACGACCTTCAACGAGCCCGGCTGTGGCGTGGGGATTGCCGAGCCTGCCGGTATGGTTGGTACGATTGCAGATGACGCGGCAACGGTGCCGGTCGGTCGTGGGGCGCCGACAGGTGGGGCGATGGGAGCGAGCGCGGTCGCGAGTTGCGCGAGTTCGACCGCGCGGGTCGCTGTGGCCGCCGCGTTTACTTCCGGCGTTGCCGGCGGGTTCGTCACGACAACCGTAACAACGGTCGTGCCGGAGCCGCAACCAACGAGGACGATTATCAGGGATGCCACGAACCATCGCTTTCGCACCCAGCTTTTTCTCCCCATCGTCGAACCGATCGCACGATGCTCGCGCACTGACCGTACGTATCGTAGCAGGGGACGCAAGCGCCGTCACAGGTGCGGGAGTCTTAGCCCGCATGGGGGGGTGGGCGGATACAAACGATCGTGTACGAAGAGGGAGAATGGTAGCGCGTAGGGGGTTCGAACCCCTGATCTCCGCCTTGAAAGGGCGGCGTCCTAGGCCACTAGACGAACGCGCCAAACCGCCCGTAGTGTACCGGAGATGCCGAAATCCCGCAAGGCGACTACCCGAGCCACGCGACGACCCCAAACGCGACGACCAGCATGCCAAAAAAACCGGCTGCATACAGGGCGGCGTCCGGCTCCCGCAACCGGATGGACGATCCGCGAATGGCCGGAAGAAGCCTGCCAATACCACCAGCGAGACACGCGGGAAACGCATACAGGAGTAGCGTGAGATCGAGACCGGGTTGCGGCAACCGCACGGCGCTGATCGGCAACGCACCGGCAGCAACGATGATCTTCAGGAACAACCACGCGGGCACGGCGGTGAAGACTCCGGCGACGGCAGCGGGCAACGCGAATGGCAGGAAACTGAGTAGCGCCGTGACGAAGCCGCACGCCATAATGACGGGCACGAGCGGTTCGACAACGATGTTGATGAGCGGGCTGATCAGCGACACGCGACCGAAGGAATGGAGGATGATTGGCTCGGTCATCAGGTAGGCGGCGACTGCGACCGCCCCGAGTTCCATCAGATGTGGAAAATGTTGGTCAACCGAGAAACGCCGCGCGACCTTCGCCATCCAGGGCGCGACGACCAGAACGCCGAACGTCGCCGTAGACGAGAGCAGAAACGAGAGATCATGCACAACCGTTGGATCGAGCAGGGCCATTATGCCGCAGGCAAGAGCGAGCCAGACCAGTGGGTCCGCACGCCGACCGACGAGGGGCGCAATCAGCGCAGCGCCACCCATCACGGCGGCCCGGACGACGGAAAGATCTGCGCCGACCGCGAAGGTATACAGGGCAACCGTCGCGAGCGCGGCGAGCGACCACGCCCGGCGTCGGCGCAGCGTGCAATTTCTGCCGAGCGCGGCAAACAACCCAATGACAATCGAGATGTTCCAGCCCGATATGACGACATGTTGCGTCGTACCGGTGGCGTTTAGCGCGTCCCGCGTCGGCGTATCGAGGACACTCTTTTCGCCGAGGAGCATGCCGGTGGCGAGATTCGCCTCCGGCGACCGGACGTACCGCTCGATGCCTGTGATGAACCGTGCAACCGCGCGGTGGCGGAGATCGGTCGGTGTCGTCGTATCGTCGCGCCGCTCGATGCGTGCCCACTGACCGTAGAGCGAGCCGTCCGCATCCGGCCACCAGTTCCGTCGGAGCGTCGCGACCCCGCCGACAACGATGACATCGCCACGATGGATTGGGGGATAACTTGGCACCGTCGCGCGCAGGGTTGCGGTCGCCGGTTGCCAGCCACGCTCGCTACGAACAGCGACAATGGCAACTCGCGTTTGCACCATTTCGCCGTGCGGGTTCGGCCAGGTAGCCACAATGCCCCGGACGGCATTGATGCTCTCGTTTGTCCAGACCACGGCGCGATTCGCGACCGGCTCGGCACGATACAAACCGGCGGCAAGCGCCAGACAGGTGAGTGCGGCGATCATGACCTCGCCGCTCCGCGCGACGGCGGCGAGCGCCGCCATACCGAGACCGAAAAGGGCGACGACGCGCCACGCGTTGTGATAGTCCGATCCGATAGCGCCCGCAACGAGAATGCCACAACAAGGCCACAAGATCGGCGGGAGTACACCCAGACGGGATGCAACTCCGGCGAGTGGCGGAACGACCGCGTTCGTCGGTTGGGGGTTAGGGAGCGACGGTGATACGTTCACGGAGTTGCTCTACCGTTCGCGCGGAGACGCCGCGGACGCGGGCAAGGTCTTCGACCTGCTTGTATGGGCCATTGGTGGTCCGGTCATCAACGATGCGTTGGGCGATGGTCGGGCCAATCGCGGGCAATGCCTCCAATTCCTCTTTGCTCGCGGTATTGATGTTGATGCGCCCCTGCCCGGCTGGTGTGATTTTCGCAGCCGGTTGCTGCGCCGGTACGGGTGAAGGAGCGGGAACGGCAATCGTCCCCGTAGTCGGCGTTGGGTTGGTGGGCACGGAGGCGCGGGCAGTTGCGGACGCAACACGCGCGACCTGTACGGGGATGATGTACTCCATGCCATCGCCCACGCGAGCGGCGGGGTTCAGTGCGGCACGTTCCGCTTTGTCGGTGTAGCCGCCCGCTGCGGCGACGAGATCGCTCACGCGGGCATCACCACGGAGCGTGTACGTTCCGGGGTTGCTCACCTCCCCACCGACGGCTACACGTACCTCCGGTTGCCAGCCCTCATCGCTCTGAACAATCAGATCGGGCACATTCCGCTGACGCAGCAGCACGTAGATCACCGCGACGACCAATGCCGCGACCGCGCTGATCATCAGCCCCTTCCGCCTGCTGCCCGCATCTGACACCGCGCTCACCTCGATTCTCCGTTCTCAGTACTGCCTTGTATGTTACTCAGGGGCACGTCACTTGCGGGAGTGTAGAAAGGGGTGACATGATTTGTCAAACGGGGCGCATAGGAAGGGACCGATGAACCACAACGATCACGTTATGCTGCTGCGCGACGGAGTGGTACCAAATTCCCGCCCAACTGATCCGCCCGTGTGGGCTGATTTCGGGTCGGGCGGCGGCGCATTCACGCTAGCATTGGCTGATCTGCTCGGCGATGGCGCGGTGATCCATTCGGTGGATCGGGATCGTCGCGCGCTCGATGAGCAGGAGCGCGCGATGCGTGCCCGCTTCCCAGCGACCGTTGTGCAGTATCATCAGGCCGACTTCACGCTTCCACTGTATCTGCCCGCACTGGATGGCGTCGTGATCGCCAACGCGCTGCATTTCGTGCGCGATAAGCCGCCCGTGGTGGCGCGCTTGCGCGCCTTGCTCAGACCCGGTGGACGGTTGATGCTCGTCGAATACGACACCGATC
>JBBSFO010000618.1:0-3395 GCA_038238655.1 Thermomicrobiales bacterium
AGACCGACGAGAAAGCAGACGAGAAACAAGGTTGCCATGTCCGTCCACTCCTATGAAGTGCTGCGATGCATCCTGCACCTCACTATAGTATACGCCTTCGTCTATCGTCAGGTTCCTGTCCTTTCGTCTCGTTTGTTCCAGCAAAATCCACATGATGGTCGCATGCCCGTCACACGTACCGACGGTGCTATACTCGCGACCAGTACGGGTTGATCGCGCACGCCCGATGAGCGAGGCGAGAGGAGCGGGAATCGTATGTCCACACCGCACGACCCCGCCCCACACGGTCCCCCGCCGCAAACGAATCTGACCGTTGGGCGCGTGATGCTGTTCACGGCGGCGGCGCTCTTCGTCATCTTTCTGGCGAACCTGCTGCTGAAAGTAACGGACCTGCTTTTTCTCCTGCTGATCGGTATCCTGCTCGCGACGGCAATTGACCCGCTCGCGCGCCGGTTGCGCACGATGGGGTTCAACCGGCCCGCCAGCATCCTCAGTGTGTACCTGCTGATCTTCGCCGTTTTCGGTGGCTTGATTGCCTTCATTATTCCACCCATCGTCGCGCAGGGGACGGACTTCGCCACGAACCTGCCGCGCGTCGCCGATCATCTGGAACAGCGATATGCCGGTAGTGATCGCGCGTGGATCCGGGACGCGGCGCACAATGGCGCGATTAAGTTGCGCCAATTCTCGGACAATCCACCCGATGTTTCAGGCGTGCTGAAGGATCAAGCGGTCAATGTCGTATCGAGCGTCTTCGGCGCGCTGCTTTCGATTGTGACCGTGCTCCTCATCTCGTTCTACTGGCTCACCGAACGCACGCTTATCCGCCGCGCGCTGCTCGGTTTCGTCCCGATCCACCGGCGCACCCGTGTGAACGATATCTGGACACATATTGAAACGAAACTCGGGCTGTGGTTTCGGGCGCAATTGATTCTTTGCGGCATCATCGGCGCCGCCTGCGCAATTGGGTATGGCGTCCTCGGGATCGAATACTGGCCGCTGCTCGCACTCATCGCCGGTGTGACGGAGATCATCCCGATCCTCGGGCCGTGGATCGGTGGCGTACCGGCGGTGCTCGTCGCTGTCACTGATGGTCCGGTCAAGGCAATCATCGTCGCAGTCTTCATCATCGTCTTGCAGCAGATCGAGGGGAATTTCCTCGTTCCGCGCATCCAGGGAGATGCAATTGGCCTGACACCGCTCACCGTCATCCTCGCGATCCTCGCAGGGACGACGCTTGCGGGGCCAATTGGCGGTATTCTGGCCGTGCCGATCTCGGCAATTATCCAGGTGCTTATCCAGGACCTGATTATCGCGCGTGAGACAACCGATCAGGACGATATTGACCGCATCCTCGCCGCTGCCGATGCCGCGCAGGAACGGGGCGAGAACGCTGCGGAGGCGGCGTTCGGCCAATTACGCCGTCTGCGGGCGATCCGCCGCGCGCATCGCGCGCCGGAACGGATTGATGCGCTCATCATGGAAGCGGAATCTGATCCTACCGTTCGTATCACCCCCGAAGACGAACTCGCAGGCAAGCACAACGATTGATAGAGCGGACGAACCGCCAATACTGCCCATCTCTGTATTTCTTGGCGTCCTTGCGGGCGCCCTCTGGGCAGTATTGGCGGTTCGATTCCCATGAGGCCTCAATCGCCTTTCGACTCCTTGAACGTACAGAACGGATGTGCGATACTGTCTCGTATCAATCGCCGGTACGAGAGGAGCAGTTATGACCGTCCGGACCGTGGTGTCAGCGCCGATCACGATCAGCCGCGACCGGGCACGCGCGTTCCTGCTGAGCCGCCCAGGGGGGCTGTATACCCCGCAGGGCTTGCCAAACCATCCTTTGCCGTTGGTCGAACAAATCGGTATTCTTCAGGTTGATCCGGTGAGTGTGGTCGCCGCGAATCATCACCTGATCGCGCGGACGCGCGTGCCCGGGTATCTGCCGAACCATCTGGACGAAGCGCTGTTTCGCGACCGGACGCTCGTCGAGAACTTCCACAGCATCCACGCGATCCTGCCGATGGCGGACTGGCGCTTCTACGACCGCCGCGTTGGCCCACCGACGCGCATGGAGCAAGCGCACCCCGAAATCATGCAGCAGGTGACAGAGCGCGTGCTGGGTGCGATCCGTACGCGCGGCCCGCTTGCCGCGCGTCATTTCATGGACGAGGACGATCGCACGCCGATGGAATATGGCTGGGGCACGACGCGCCGCTCGCAGGTCGCGTTGCAAACGCTTTTGCGGCGCGGTTTTGTGATGGTACATCATCGAGATCGAACACAGCGGTTCTATGAACTGACCGAACGGATGTTGCCGACCGAGATAGACACGACACCCGTGACCGATGCCGAACGCACGCTGCACTACGCGCAACGCAACGTGACCTATGCGGGATTGGCGATGGGAACAGGCGGCATCCAACCCGCGATTGCCGTCGGCGATGCCGTGCCGGTCGCGGTCGAGGGCCTGCGTGCGACCTTCTACATCGCGCCGGATCAACGCGGTAATCTGGAAGTCGCATCGCCCGTCACCGAAGCGGAGCGACGTGCCGTCATCTTCGCACCGCTCGATCCGTTTGTCTGGGATCGCAAGCGCCTCGCCGCGCTTTGGGACTTCGACTATACCTGGGAAGTCTATGTCCCGGCAGCGAAACGGAAATACGGGCCGTACACGCTGCCGGTGCTCTGGGGTGATCAATTCATCGCGCGTCTCGATCCGTCGTTGGATCGCAAACGCGGGGTGCTGCGCGTCAAAAACCTCTGGTTTGAGGAAGACGCCCCGCGCGATCCGCAATTATTCATTGATCTCGCCGCCGAAATTGCCCGCTTCGCTGCCTTCCATGGCGATGCCGCTGTTGCCCTCGGCGCCGTCTCGCCCTCCAACCGTGACAAACGTCTCCGCACCGCCCTCGCCCGCGTCACAACCCTTGTGGCACCGGAAACCGATTGAACCGCAGAGACGCAGAAGACGCAGAGAGGGAAGAGAGGAGAAGAGGGGGAAGAAGGGAAATGATGATAACCAGTTAGGACGCACGCAGTTCGCGAGAGAAAAACATGCTGGAAGCCTGCCACCGTCAGGAAAATCGCCTCAACTGCGTAATTCCTACTCTTTTCTCTGCGTTCTCTGCGTTCTCTGCACCTCTGCGGTTCAATCGGTTTCCGTCGGTGACGGGAGGGGAACGGTTTCGCCAGGGCCGAAGGATGTTTCGGTGAGAGCGTGAAAGACGATCACGCGACCGTAGCCGACGACGAACCAGCGGTCGTCTGCCCAAACGAGGCCCGTTACGTCGTCAATGCCGATCAGGGGGGCGTCGTTCGGTGTCGTTTCTTTGAGGCGGCGGAGCCAGACGTCGGGAGTGCGGTTGTAGCGCGACAGGACAACCATG
>JBBSFO010000619.1:0-3388 GCA_038238655.1 Thermomicrobiales bacterium
CCTGCGCCGCCACCGCCATTTCGGCAATCGTGCTTGTCCCGTCACTCCAGACCGAATGCGTGTGCAGATCGCCGCGTAGATCGGTGAGTTCGAGGAGACGGGGGACGCCGGAGCGGAGGGCCGTGTCCAGCACCTGATGGCCCTCGCGTAGTTCGGGCGGGATGAAGGGGAGACCGAGCGCCGCGAAGGCCGCGTGTTCGTCGCCTGCGATCATCTGCGTGCCCCGCCGGAGTCCGGTGCTGTCAAGCGTGAAACCGCGTGCTTCGGCGAGCGCGGCGAGTGTGTCGCGAAAGCCGGGTTGATCGCCGGTCGTTTTGCTTCCCGTCAGCCAGAGCAGGGCGCTACCGATCGTCGCGGTGGGGCGGGTAATGCACTCCGCCTCCGCGCCGTCTATTAATCGGACGCGGACGCCATCGGCCTCACGGCGCAGGATCGTCAGGACATCCGGTAACGACACGAAACAGTCGAGGGCCGCATCGGGCGTGTCGGTCGCGGCGAGAAGGTCCACGTCGCCGAGGGTTGGCGCCCACCGGCGGAGGCTGCCGATCGGTTCGAGAGAAACGTCCGGCAACCGTGCGTGAAAATCGGCGATCAGGCGCGCGGCGATGCCAACGCCCGTGCCGAGGAGGATGCGCCCCGCCGTGGCGATACGCGCGTGCAGCCCGCTGAGGATTTCCGCCTCGCGATGCGCACCGATGCCCTTGACCGTCTTCAGCGCCCCGGCCTGAAATGCTCGCTCGTACGCTGGAAGGTCGGGCAGGTTGAAGCGCGCGTGGAGCGTGGCCGCCGTCTTTGGGCCAATACCGGGCACGCGCATCAGCGCGATGACGACCGACGGGAACGCTTCGCGCAGCGCATCGAGACGCGCGAATCCGCCGGTCGTCAACATCTCCGTAATCTCTGCGCCGATTGCCGGGCCGATGCCGGGGAGTGATTGGAGTTGATGGCGGGCCGCGAGGTCCGCGAGCGGGCGCGATTCCTGCCGGATCGTGTCGCTCGCCCGGCGGTAGGCCGAGACGCGGAAACGATCGTCCCCGGCGATCTCCATCAAGTCGGCAAGGTCGCGGAGTGCGGCGGCGATCTGACGATTTTCCACGGACGCACATCCTTTCAAACGCGCAATGCCGCAGTCTACCATGCACGTTGCCGAACCGTCTGCCGGGTGGCATACTGGTGTACGTACAGAAGGAAGCGTTGGTGAACAGACTGATTTTGGCATCGAACAACGCGGGCAAACTCCGTGAGTTCCGCGATCTGCTCGGCGATCTGCCGGTTGCGCTCGTGACAGCGGGCGAAGCGGGAATACAGGCATTTCCGCCGGAGACGGGCGCGACCTTTGCCGCGAATGCACGGGCGAAGGCGCGTTACGTCACGAGTATGACGGGCCAACCGGCCCTCGCGGACGATTCCGGCCTCGTGGTGGACGCGCTCGATGGTGCTCCGGGGGTGTGGTCGGCCCGTTTCGGCGGGCCGGGACTGACAGACCGTGATCGGTATCTCCTGCTCCTGACCCAACAGGGGGCGATGCCGCAGGCGACGCGGACGGCGCGATTCATTGCCGCACTCGCACTTTCACTGCCAGACGGACGGATGATCGAGGCGGAGGGGCGGCTGGAAGGCGCAATTGCTCATACGCCGTGTGGTGCCTTCGGATTCGGCTACGATCCGATTTTCCTTGTTGCGGGAACCGCCCGGACGCTTGCGGAGATGCGCGACGAGGAAAAGAACGCGATCAGCCATCGGGCGTGCGCGCTCGCGGCGATCCGGCCTCAGTTGATGGCTGCGCTATCGGTAGGGGAGAGGTAAATGAGCCAAGCGGTTATCAACAGAAACATATCCCGAATGACCGTCGCGGCGGCGATTGATGATTTTCTGACCACGATGCGCAAAAGCCCGAAGACGGTCGCGACGTATGGCTATGGGCTGCGGCGGTTTGTGGGCTTCCTGGAGAATGAAGGGTTCGACCCGGCCACCGCGTCCGTCATGGACCTGACGACCGCCCAGGTTGTGGACTTTGCGGCGTCGCTCTTGCCGCGCGAGCGCCAAACGCGCGAAGACGTGGCGGCGACGCGCACGGCGCAAACCTACTGCGCCGCGGTGCGCAAGTTCTATAAACACCTCGTTGCGAACGATTATCATCCGTCGCTTTCGCTGGAAAAGATGGGACTACAACTGGCGGCGCAGCAAACCGGATTCGCTGCGCCACCACCCGATATTCGCACGCGCGATCTAAACCGCATTCTCGAATTCCTCGCCCAACAGCCGAAGGAAGAGAAGCCGGAGGCCGATCTCCGGCGCCTCAAAGTCGCCGCGCTCGTTCGCTTCCTTTATCGCACCGGCACGCGCGTCTCGGAATGCTGCGCGATGCGGCGGGGCGATATTGACCTGGAGGATGGCACTGCTTTTGTCTTTCGCGGCAAAGGTGGCAAGAGTCGGCGGGTGTACTTCGACAACGATACCGCCGCCGCGCTGCTGCGCTACTGGACGGCGCGGCTCGACGGGACACAGCCCATCGCCCTCGCGACCTTACCCGCTTTTAGCGGTCGCGATATGCCGGGGAAAGCGGGGACGCGCATCACCCCGCGCTCGGTCGAGCGGATCGTCGCCGATGTGGCGCGGCAGACAGGGATCGCCGCGCACATCACGCCGCACTCATTCCGCCACGGCCTCGCTACCCACCTTGTCGAGGGGAAAGTGCCGGCACCGGTCGTGCAACGCGTGCTCGGTCACGCCAACCTCGCGACGACGCAGGTCTATGTCCACCTCGTGGACGCCGAGGTGCGCGCCGAATATCAGGAGGCATTCGGCGAATATCGCCCGGCGAGTGCGTCCGCGCCACGACCTGACGATGCGATGCCACCATCGAACGACGAATAGTCTCCATGCATTAAACGGGGAAGGCAGGCGGGAGACGCCTGCCTCTCCGAACCAAAACCGCGATTCTTATGCGTGCGCCTTTGGTCGCTGATCTGCTCGGACGCCATCAATGGCGTTGCGGATCACGCGTTCGATGTCCTGGAGTGTCACGCGACGGGGGTTGATCCGAATATTCCCCGATTTCATCGCATCCGCCGCGATGTTTGCGACGTGCTCTTCGGTCACGCCGACCTCGCCGAGCGTTTCCGGGATGCCGACATCGCGGCTGAGGCCGCGTACCGCCTGGATACCCATCTGCGGCGATGCATTCCAGACCATATTCGGGTTGTCGCCGGAAAGCGCCTTACCAATATCCACGATGCGTGGCCCGGCGCCGATGGCGTTGTATTCCATCACGTAGGGGAGGAGGATCGCGTTCGCGACGCCGTGCGGCGTGCCGACATACGAGGTGACGGGGTGTGAGATCGCGTGGACGATGCCGAGGCGGTTCTGGCTGAATCCCATCCCGGCC
>JBBSFO010000620.1:0-3387 GCA_038238655.1 Thermomicrobiales bacterium
ATTGGGCGTCCATAATTACTTCTATCCGGGGCAGGATCCGCTCGAACGCGTGCGGAGAATCTATCAGCAAGCGACGAATATCCTCGGGCGGCTCCCGATCTACATCACCGAAGCGGGCTTGAATCAGGACGGGATGCGCTCGTATTCCGATGCGGTTATTCGGGATGAAACGCTGCGGTACCTGCAGATGCCGCTGGGCGACTTGCCAATCGAGGTGAACAACTGGTGGCTGATCGGCAATCGGGTATTCCGCGGCGCGCCGTTGCCGGAGCACGTTGCGATCTTCGAGGACTTCGAGCGGTACGCATGGCGAAAAGACGCCGATAAAATCACGCCCGTCTATGACGCGGTATCACGGCTCGCGCAGCGCATCAAACGGGAAAGATCGGCAACGGCTGGGGTGTTCTAGGGGCTGATCGGCGCTGAAACTACCTCACCCCTGCACACTCCGGAACTCCCGACTTCCCACGCCGCTTTGCGTGCGTGCTACACTGCTGGCGTTCAAAAAGGCAGGGGAGCCTTTGCCACGAGCAGGAAAGGAGCGCACCGTGTCGCGAGTCAATCGCTGCGTCGAACTCTTCGAGCAGGACCAGCCGGTCTACTACGCGCCGCCGAGCGAGCGAAGCCACGCGGGCGGCGTCGAGGACGCGCAGACCTGGGCTGACTATATTGTCTACGATATCGAGCACCACCCATTCGACATGAACGCCCTGCGCGCCTACATGGCCGGGTTGATCGCCGGTGGCCCAACGCGCAGTGGCCATCGTACACCCGCCGTCATCGTCACGCTGCCCTTCGACGGCACCAGCCCGGACGCCGTCCGCGCGAACTCGTGGGTGATCAAGCACGTACTCGCCTGTGGGGTCCACGGCCTGCTGCTCGTCCACGCCGAGTCGCCCGAGGCGGTGAAAGCGTTTGTGGAGTGCTCGCGCTATCCGTTCAATACGATCGGCGTCGGGCAAGGGTTGGATGACGGGCGGCGCGGTGGGGGGGGTCAGGCCGATGCCGCCGCAGTCTGGGACCTCTCAGTACGCGACTATCTCGACCGCGCCGATCCGTGGCCGCTCAACCCGCGCGGTGAACTGCTGCTCGGTCTGAAGATCGAGAATAAACGTGCCCTATCCAATTGCGAGCTGAGCCTGCGGGTACCCGGCATCTCCTTCGCCGAGTGGGGTCCCGGCGATATGGGCATGTCGCTTGGTTTCCCCGATAACCATGACGAGCCCTATCCGCCCGCGATGGAGGATGCCCGCAGCCGCGTCCTCGCCGCCTGTAAGGCGAACGATGTCCGCTTCCTCAACTCAGTCTATTCGCACAACGTGGCGATGCGCATTGATGAGGGTGTGCGCATCTGTGCCGGTCGGAATGGCGAGGAGGCCGCGAAGATTGGCCGCGCGTACAGCAAGCGAACGATGCCCGTATGAGTGTGGCAGAGCGACGACAGTGGCTAGGAGTTAAGGGGGAAAAGATGCACGACGAGCAAAGCAACGCACTGCGGACGGGAAATGACTATCGGCTCTCGCGGCGACGTTTCCTCGCGACACTGGCGGCGAGTGCGGGCGCGGCGGCGCTCGCGGCATGCGGCGGGGGCACAACCGCGACGGATACACCGAAGCCCGCTGCATCGGCGAATACCGCCGCGCCTGCGGCCAATCCGACCGCACTTGCCGCGTCGGCCCCTGCCACAACCGGTGCCGCCACCGCCCCGGCATCCTCGTCGGCCGTCGCCGTTGCACCACCGGGCAAGGGGAAAGTGCTGCGGTTTTCCCGCAATGCGGAGCCGGGCTTTCCGTTCATCGGCTGGTCCTCCGAGGACAACGCCAGTGAGTTCACGATGATCAACATCTACGACGGCCTCGTGCGCCCAACCAAGGATGGGCAAGGGGTCGAACCGGCCCTCGCCACGAAATGGGAGACGAGCGCGGACGGCAAGACGTGGACATTCACGCTGCGGGACGCGAAATTTTCGGATGGCAAGACGCTCGTCGCGGCGGATGTGAAGGCGTCTCTCGATATGTGCCGGATGGGGCCGAAGACGCAGTGGAAAGATACCTATAAAGCGATTTCCGACGTGCAGGCCGTGGACGACAAGACGGTTACGATCGTTCTCTCGCAGCCGCACCCGCCGCTGCTGGCAGAACTGGCGATGTGGACGGCGCAAACGATGCCTGCCGATATGGCACTCGCGATTGACCAGCCGGGTTATGACACCTACAAGACGCGCGGCACGGGCGCGTATTTTTGCGAGGGCTGGAAAAAGGGCGACGTGATGGTGCTCAAGAAGAACCCGAACTATTGGAAAACGAGTAACGGCCCGGACGAGGTGCGGATCGAGTACGTCCCGGACGACAATACGCGCGTCCTGAAGTTGCAGGGTGGCGAGACCGACGTGATTGACTTCGTACCCCTCAGTCAGATTCAGAGCCTCAATCAAGGGAATACCAAGGCGCAGGCATTCACGATCCAGACCTACTTCACCCTGCCGATGAACCTGACGATCAAGCCCCTCGACGACAAGAATGTCCGGCAGGCGCTGAACTACGCGCTCGACAAGGAGGCGATCCTGAAGGCCGTCTTCTTCGGCCAGGCGAAGTTTCAAAATTCTCCGATCCCGCCCGGCACGTATTGGGACAAGAACCTCAAGGGCTATCCGTTTGACCTCGACAAGGCGAAGCAACTGATGGCGGCGTCCTCCGTCCCAAAGGGCTTCACGTTCGAGCAGACGATCGCCGCCGGCAACAATGTCGCCCAGCAGGTCGCGACGATTGCCAAAGATCAATGGGCGAAGATCGGTGTGACCGTCAATATCTCGCAGATCGAAGCCAGTTCCCTCAGTGCCAAGCGCAAGGAAGGGTCGCTGATGGCATGGACGGGCGGTTGGACGAACGATATGAGCGATCCGACCGAGATCGCGAACCGCATCCTGCGCGGCGGCACGAGCACGCTCGGCGCGTACACACGGTACAACAACCCGGCGCTGAACACGCTGATTGACAGTGCGGACCTTGAGCAGGACCCGAAGAAGCGCGAGATGCTCTACAGCCAGGTGCAGCAGACCTATCTCGACGACGCCCCGCAAGTCTTCATCGCCTATCCGCCCGCCACCGCCGGCTGGCAGACCTACGTCTCCGGCTTCAGCCTCGACACCCTTTCCTTCTACCGCTTCGAGGATGTCCGGGTGAATAAGTGATCGGACGTTGACCCGCGTTCCTGGTATGGCAGGCTTCCGGCCTGCCATACCACTGTTTTCGCCTGTTAACGGCGGGAGGAGAGACTGGCATGGAGAGCGAATACCAGCGTCCGGCGATTGGTGTCCTCGTCTCGCTTCGGCCATCCGGGCTTGGCGCGGATGTGGACGCGGTGGTCCGGCTCTTTGCCGAACGAGCG
>JBBSFO010000621.1:0-3385 GCA_038238655.1 Thermomicrobiales bacterium
CTCGGGGCGATTTCATTCGTCACGCTCCCACCCGCGAGCTGGTTGCGCGCCGCATCCACGAGTATGCCTAATTCGCTGTCGAGGGTAGCAGATGGGTCGAGAGCATCAATCTGCACCACCAACTGCTGCTTCGGCCCGGGGCCGAAGATCGTCGCGCGCGGTGGCCCCTCGGTAACAGGTTTCGAGTCCAGTTTCCAGTTCGGCGGGAAGCTGAACGCGACGGTACCGTCGAGGACGAGATATTGCTGCCCCGCGTCGGTCGTATCCGTGGGTGGGGCAGTCGCCGCGCCATTAGGATAGCGCCAAGCGAAATAATGTTGGCCGATATTGCCCATCTCCACCTTGAAGGCGACCGGATTACTCGGGGTATAGGTGAGCGCGCGCCGCTCGAAGACTTGCACCATCACATCCTTCGGCGCGCCGCCAACTTTCACTGTCGCGAGGAATGGCTCCGAAATCGCATAACCAATGGTCGGCAGTCCCGCCTTCGCGCGGTAGTCCGCGAATCCGGCGGCGACATTGTGCTTGGTCGGGCCGTCATACGCGCCGACCTGCATCGCCGGGTCCGGGAGGACGGCGTCGGTCGCGCCGACCGCATTGTCTGCCCCGATCACGGTGTTGATGGGCACGCCGGGTTTGCTCGTCGCCGCTTGGAGGAGGCTCGCGCCTTTGCCCGCCAGCCCCGCATACGTCGGCGCCGGATTGCTCGCATCGCCGGCGATGGAGATGTTCGGCGGCGCTTGATTCTGGAAGGAGTTATCGCCGGTCTGGATGCGACCGGTGACGATCTCGGTCGCGAGGAGGCCATTTGTTACCGCGCCGTTCGTCAGTTCCATTCGCCCTTTATCGAAGTATTGGACGAGGCGCTGCCCGCCGCTCGCTTCCTGGTACGCTTCCTGTTGGCCGTCCTTCGCCGTTTCGAGCGGCCCCCAGAAGTTCGGCGTTACCGCTTCACCCTGCTGCCACTGGCTTTGGAAGGCCGGATTGCCGAACCCGGCTGCCGCTTGCGCCCCGGTGGACGCCGCCACCAGCGCGATCATCAGCACCGCCACGAAGAAAACCCGGCTCCGATGCATGTTCCCCTCTTTCCCACGCCAAACTGAACGACCGCAACGCGCGTGACAATACCGGAATCCCTCGTCGCTGTCGAGACGCGGCGAGCGAGAACCCCCTCCCGTATCGGGAGGGGGAGGGGGTGGGAATCCCCGCGAACGAACCGCTTATCTCTTGACGGTGTTCGCGATTTCCTGGACAGCGTTCTTGACGGTGCCGACCACCTGCTGCGTCTTGCCCTTCGCCTGATCCGCTTCGCCTTGGGCGACGAGATCGGGATCGTTCGTATCTTTGCCGAGATCCTGCTTCAATTTGCCCTTCAGTTCGTTTCCCATACCCTTCAACGTGTCACCGCTGCCGCTCATATCGGTCTCCCTTCGTCCATGCCCGAGGGCAAAATCATCCTGAACATGTGCAGGCAGATTACGTGCCATGATTGGGTTGGGCATCAGTGGAGAATCACCGAGACGTGCGAGAGAATGGAGACGAGGGAGGGAAGGTAGTGGCGATATTCCGAGCGCGAACGCGCATTCCATTAGCACATGCGCCGGGGCGGATGCTGACCCGGCTCGCCCCGGCGGTCGGTATGGCGGTGGCGCTCATCGCCGGTGGCATCTGGTCCGGCACGATCCGGCACGACCCGGCACCCGCCTTCCTTGCCCACTGGGGATACGATCTCGACATACTCCGCGCCGGGCGATGGTACACGCTCGTCACGATGACCCTTTTCCCGACCGCGCATAGCGACTGGCTGCCGATGCTCGGGCAAACCGTGTTGCTCGTCGCGCTCGCCGGGTGGTGCGCGGGGCCGTGGTGGGCGGTCGCCGCGTTCTGGCTGCCGAACCTCGTCGGGACGGCGCTCGTCTCGCTCGGCATTATCTGGCCGCTGGATGCGGCGGGCGTCGCGTTCGCGCACCGGTGGGCGATGGAGCCGGATTCCGGTGCGTCCGTCGGCATCTACGGCGCACTCGGCTTCCTGCTCCCATTGCTGCCCCGCCCATTGCGCTGGGTCGCCATCGGCGGTATGGCTGCATGGCTCCTCGTTGCCGTCGTCCGCGAGCGGCACGTCTGGAATATCGAGCACTGCGGCGGCTATGTGCTTGGCGTGTTGCTGGTGCGCTGGCGACGTCGTCACGACGCACCTTCGTCTAATTCCGCTGCAATACCCCAATTAGCGGAAAGAAAATGCGTGCGCGGGCCGGGTTGGAGGATTAGACGAAGGAAACGGCGCGACAGTCGAGCATCGCACATATCACCTGGGCACCTTCTCAGTGTTGAACCAGATTATCGCACGAGGCCGGTAGGCAGGGTGCGACGGGATTGCGATAATGCCCACGTTGTCGCAGAGTGTTCATTCTGTCTGCTGTCGCCCTATTGCGTACGCAAGGAGGCACCATGGAAGGCTTCACCGGTATCGGTCACATCGCAATTCGAGCGCGAAACCTCGATCTGATGCTCGATTTCTACACCAGGACCCTCGGCTTCGCGGAGATGTTCCGCCTCAATCAAGACAACGGCGACCTGATGCTTGTCTACGTCCGTGTCACCGAGACGCAGTATCTCGAATTCTTCCCGAACGGCACGGGCGACGGCCCCGCGCCGCGCGAGGCGGTCGGCCTCAACCATCTCTGCCTGACGGTGGACGATCTCGATACGGTTGTTGCGCACCTGACCGAGCGCGGCGTCCTGCTTACCCGCCCGCTCATCACCGGCAAGGACGGCAACCGACAGGCGTGGATCGAAGACCCCGACGGCAACCGGCTCGAACTGATGGAGATGTCCCCGACCTCCAAACAAGCCGAAGCCCTCGCCCGGCTTCGGAAGGGGTAGAAACCGGGGAGGATCGCAGAGACGCAGAGGACGCAGAGAACACGGAGAGAAAGGGGGAACAAGAGAGGAATGGGAAAAGCTATCGCCTCCATGCCCTTTTCTTCCTCTTCCCTCTCTGCGTCCTCTGCGGTCCTCCCCGGTTTCTTACGAATAGTAGTCCGGGGATTTCGTGAGTGTCTTCCACTGATCCGGGTCGTGGCCGTGGATAATGAGCGTCACGCCTTCGCGGGCGGCGAGGTCCATCAGTTTGCGGGTGCTGGCGCGCGTCTCCGCCTCGTCCATGTCGGCGGGGCCGATAGTGCGCGTCTCCGGGTCACGCTGGTCCATGCGGGGGATGGCGTCAATCGCCAGCAGCACCGGTCCGGTCTCCGGCAGCCGGACGAGGACAGACTGATGGCCCGGTTTGTGGCCGGTCGTCTTGATTAATTCGATGCCCGGCAGCAGTTCGATGTCGTCGTTCACGGTGCGGTAGTGGAGGCCGGGGGCATCCCAGTGTTTGCGC
>JBBSFO010000622.1:0-3384 GCA_038238655.1 Thermomicrobiales bacterium
CGTGGATCAAGATCAGCACCGACGCCGGTGGGATTGACCCCGCGAATGCGACGGGGCTTGTCCACCCGCGCGCCTACGGCACATATACTCGCGTCCTCGGCAAGTACGTGCGCGAAGAAAAGGTGATCCCGCTCGAAGATGCGATCCGCAAGATGTCCTCCGCCGTCGCCGATCGCCTTTTTCTGCGCGACCGTGGCGTGTTGCGCGACGGCCACTACGCCGACGTGATCGTTTTCGATCCCGAGACGGTCGGCGACCGCGCCACCTTCACCGATCCGCACCAACTCTCAGTCGGCGTGCGCGATGTTTGGGTGAACGGTACGCGCGTCCTCGCCGATGGCGCGCACACGAACGCCACACCGGGCAAATTCGTGCGTGGGCCGGGAGCGGTGTAAAGGGAAGCGTGGGTGCGAGCGCCTCCCGCCCGATGCGGTATGATGGCCCGCGATGATTTTGGTGATTATGCCGAGGAGGAATGTGTGGCGGAAATGGAGCGGACGCTGGTGATCGCGAAGCCGGACGCGGTGCAGCGGGGATTGGTCGGGGAGATTGTCGGACGGCTGGAGCGGCGCGGGCTGCAACTGATCGCGTGCAAAATGATTACCGTAAGCCGCGCGCTCGCCGAGGAGCACTATGCGGAGCATAAAGGCAAGCCCTTCTTCGAGGGTCTGGTCTCGTTCATTACGTCGTCCCCGGTTGTCGTTGCGGTCTTTGCGGGGCCGGGCGCGATTGCCACCGTCCGCAAGACGAATGGCGCGACGAACCCTGTGAATGCCGAACCCGGCACGGTGCGCGGCGATCTCGGTGTGGATGTCGGGCGCAATCTCGTCCACGCCTCGGACGGCGCGGAAAGTGCGGCGCGCGAAATCGGCCTCTGGTTCACCCCCAACGAAATCCTACCCTGGGAGCGCACCAACGAGCGCTGGATTCGGGAGTGATATAGCGCCCCTCCCCCGCTGCGGCGGGAGAGGGGCGCTTGATCCATACGTGGTGCTGTTTGCTTAAGCATTGCTTGAAGCACCGAGGAAAGGCATCCCTCTCCCGCGCACGGGGGAGGGGCCGGGGTGGGGGCCAAACGCCGGGAATAATCGAACCGCTCGCGTGTTCGAAGGAGTGCTGGGTACGACAAACCCTGCGGGGACGTATTCACGAACTCCATATTGACACGCAACGGCTTTTTGTAACGCAGCATATTTCTTCCCTTCCCTCCCCGGTCTGGTGTTACCCGCACCGGACCAACAGAGACCGGCGACCGCAAGGTTGCCGGTTTTTGTTATGCTGGTGGTGCTGGAACGCGTCTTGCCGAGTCGGTTTTCGCGTTCCGATATTTGTATGGTAGCCGGGTGCCCTTTGGGCAGATTTCCAGCGTGCGTCAGTCTCGCAGGCTGGAAAGCCCGTGCTACCGATCAAAGCAGGACATGGCGCAGGGAATGGGAATACCGGGAACAAGTGATCCTCTTCTCCCCGAGGTGTTCGAGCCGGTCGAACAGCCGCGCCTCAATCTGAGCGAAATTCGGCGGATCATCCGGCGGCCGGGGTTGCGCAATATCTGGTTCGCGCAGGTCGTCTCGCAACTCGGCGATGGCATGTTCACAACCGCGATTGCCCTCGCCGTCCTCGACCGCACGAATTCCGGCACCGCGCTCTCGCTAACGGTGATCGCGCAGTTTCTGCCCTTTCTTTTCCTCGGGATCGTCGCGGGCGCGCTGGTGGACCGCTGGGAACGGCGGCTGACGATGGTCGTCTCGGACAGCGCGCGGGGTGTCGTCGTGCTGCTCATCCCGCTCCTCGACCGGCTCGGCGTGCTGCACCCGTCGAGTTACGCGGTGGTCGCCTTTCTGCTCACCACTGCCGGGCTTTTCTTCGATCCCGCTAAGAATGCGCTCGTCCCGACGCTCGTTTCCCGCGTGTCTCTTGCCCGCACGAACGCGCTGCTCGAATCCACGCGTCAAGTGCTGTTCGTCGCGGGACCGGCGGTCGGCGGTTTGCTGATCGCCGCCGTCGGGATTGACGGCGTCTTCATCGCAGATGGCGCGACATTCTTCGTTTCCGCGCTGATCCTCCTCGGTGTGCCGCGTACCCGGCCCGAAGACGCGCCGATCCCTGAAGGGGAGGATGACACGGGCGGCGAAGGGCTGGGGACGGCGATCCGGCGCGGCCTCGACTATATCCGCACGAATCGACTGCTGCGACTGATCGTCGGCGTCGGTTCGGCGCTCAACTTTTTCCTGTCGCCGCTGCCCATTCTTATCCCGCTCTTTTTCACGCAGGTGCTTCATACAGGCGCCTCCGCTTTTGGTGCGGCGATCTCGATTATCTTTGTCGGCTTTCTCATCGGTGCGGTGCTGGTCGGCATCTTCGGGTCGCGCGTCGGCAAGGGGTGGCTGACGGTCTTCGGCGTCCTGCTGGCCGGCGTGGCGACGGGTTGCTTTTCGCTCGGGCCACCCGTGATCGTCGTCCTCGGGCTGGCACTACTCGGCGGCGTGGCGATTGGCGCGCTCAATGTCTGCGAGTCTACCGTCATTCAGGAAAACGCCCCTGACGCCATGCGTGGCCGCGTTTTCGCCGTCTATGAGAGTGTTTCGCAAGGCGGGCGGGCAATCGCAGTCGCCCTTTCCGGCGTGCTCGCGGACCTGATTGGTGTCTCGTGGCTCTTTCTCGCCGTCGGCGTCCTCGTCCTCCTTTGCGGCGGCGCGCTCGCCCTCAGCCCGACGATCCGCGCGGCGCGGTGAGGATACGGGATGCCCCCTCCCCCGCTGCGGCGGGAGGGGGCATCCCGCCGCTTGCAGTCCTTCGCATCATGCACTATCCTCCCGCGTGATGGAGATGATCCCTTGACTCACAACTGATCCCACATTGGGACGAGAAACACTGCCATCTGCGTGATGCTGTTCTATCGGGAGTCGAAGGAGCAAGCCGGAGCGGAAACGACGGATGTTCGTGCATCGGTTGATGCGTGTTTTCGGGCGTAGCGATGGAAATGGGAAAGAGGACACAGATGCAAAAGAGTGTGGAAACGACGAACCTTTCACGCCGCGCGCTTTTGGGCGGGTTTGCCGCCACAGCGAGTGCGACAATCCTCGCGGCATGCGGCGGGAGCACCGCGACCGGCACGCCGCAAGCAGCCGCAACGACCGCCAGTGGCGCGGCGACCAGTGCCGCCCCGACCGTTAATGCCGCCGTGACACGTGCGGCTCCGACCGTCAATGCGATCGCGACGACTGTGACCGGCGCCGCAACGGGTGCAGCGCCGACGGTCGCGGCAGCGGCGACCGCCAACGCGACTGCCGCCGGAGCCGCAGCGACGACTGTAACGGGCGCGGCGACGACTGTAGCGCCAACCGTCAGTGCAGCAGCGACGACGGCCGGGAGTGCGGTCGCGTC
>JBBSFO010000623.1:0-3371 GCA_038238655.1 Thermomicrobiales bacterium
GAGCCGCAGTCCGTGCTCATCCCGTGGCAAGCCGATGATAACCCGTCACTCTTCGTCCTCGTCAATATCTACGACACCCTCCTGCGCACGACCAAGGACGGTCTCGGCGTCGAGCCGGGCCTCGCGACGAAGTGGGAGGCGAGTGCGGACAACCTGACGTGGACCTTCACGCTGCGCGACAACCTGAAGTTCTCCGACGGCACGCCGGTCAAGGGCGTAGATGTCAAAACCTCGCTCGATCAGTGCATCAAGGGCGAGAAGAGCGCGTGGAAGAGCAACTACAAGGCGATCAAGGAAGTCCAAGCGCCGGATGACAAGACGATCAAGGTCATCCTCAGCCAGGCGCACGCGCCGATCCTTTCCGAACTGGCGATGTTCTGCGCCGCGATCCTGCCCGCGCAGATGGCGACGGACAGCGACAAAGATGGCTTCGACGCCACCAAGACCAAAGGTACCGGCCCCTACGTGCTGAACGGCTGGAAAAAGGGCGATCCGCTCGTCCTGACGCGCAACCCGAACTACTGGAAGGGCACGCCGAGCCTCGACACGGTGACGCTCGAATACGTGGCGGACGACAACACGCGCATCCTGAAATTGCAGGGCGGCGAAACCGACGTGATTGACTTCGTGCCTCTCAGCCAGATCGCGACCCTCAACCAGCAGCCGAACGTCAAGACACAGGCCTTCGTCATCCAGCAGTTCGCCGTCATCGGCATCAACATCGAGAAGAAGCCGCTCGACGACGTGATGATTCGCCAGGCGATGAACTACGCGCTGGACAAGGACGCGATCATCAAGACGGTTTACTTCGGCCAGGCGAAGTTCATGAACTCGCCGATCCCTCCCGGCACGTACTACGACAAGTCGCTGGCCGGTTATCCATTCAACCTTGATAAGGCGAAGCAACTGATGGCCGCGTCCTCTTCGCCGAGTGGCTTCACGCTCGATTACCCGATCTCGTCCGGCAACAGCGTGACGCAACAGATCGCGACCATCGCGAAGGATCAATGGTCGAAGATCGGCATCAACGTGAACATTCAATCCCAGGAGGCAAGTGTCTTCCGCACGAATTACCGTGAAGGTAAGTCCAGTGTCTACCCGACCGGATGGACGAACGACATGAATGACCCGACCGAGATCGTGAACTATGAGATGCGGGGCGGCGCCAGCCCGTTCGCGTACTGGACGCGCTACAACAACCAAGACCTCAACAACAAGATCACGGCGGCGGATCTGGAACAGGACCCGAAGAAGCGCGAAGCGACGTATTCCGAGATTCAGAAGACCTTTCTTGACGACGCGCCGATGGTGTTCATCTCCTATCCCCCCGCGACGGCGGGATGGCAGAAGTACGTGGACGGCTTCTTCATTGACGGCCTCTCATATTATCGGTTCGAGGACGTGAAGGTGAACAAGTAAGTTGGGGCGCGCGGCATACATCCGCAAGCGATTGCTGTTGATGGTCTTCGTCCTCTTCGGGGTGACGTTAATCATCTTCAGCATGATCCATCTCATCCCTGGGGATCCGGCCTTCCTGATCCTCGGGGATCGCGCGACCGACGAGAAGGCCGCCGAACTGCGGCATCAACTCGGCCTCGACCAGTCGCTGCCGCTCCAGTACTGGCACTTCATCTCCGGCATCCTGCACGGCAATTTCGGCTCGTCGCTCCTGTACCGGCAGCCGGTCAACAGCATCGTCTTTCGGCGCGTGCCGGTGACGCTCTTCGTCGCCGCCTATGCAATGGTTCTGACGACGATCATCACCGTGCCGGTCGGCATCTGGGCGGCGACGCACAAGAACAAACTGTCGGATCACCTGATCCGCGCCGGGTTCCTCTTCGCCCTGACGACGCCGAGTTTCTGGCTCGGCATCCTGCTGATCCTCCTGCTCAGCCTCCGCCTGCATCTCTTTCCAGTCGCCGGGTACGGGGAGAATTTCCCGCAGCATGTGCGTTACCTCTTTTTGCCCGCGTTCACGCTTTCGTTGCAGCTGTCGGCAGTGTTGATCCGCAACCTGCGCAACGGCATCATCAACACGCTCGATTCCGATTTCGTCCGCACCGCGCGGGCGAAGGGGCTGAACAACCGCACCGTGCTCATCGCCCATGTGCTGCGCAATGCACTCGTCTCGACGGTCAGCATCTTCGGCTTGCAGTTCGGGGCGCTGGTCGGCGGTACGGTCGTGATCGAGAGGGTTTTCGCGATCCCCGGCATCGGGCAACTACTCTTCACCTCGATCACCGCGCGCGACTACCCCGTCGTGCAGGCGATCACAGTTATCACGGCGTTCCTCGTCATCGTCGTCAACCTCCTGGTTGACCTGTCCTATTCATTCCTCGACCCGCGGGTGAGCTATGAGTGAAAGCGTCCTGACATCCCCGGCGAGCGGCATCGGGACGGCTGCCCGCCCGTTGCGGCCCGTCTCGTTTTTCGAGCGACTGAATATCCGTGGCACACTGCTGCTCGGGCTGATTCTGCTCGCTATCATCCTGCTCACGGCGCTCTTCGCACCGCTGCTCGCGCCGTACAACCCGATCGCGCAGGACCTCGGGGGGGCATTCGCCGCACCATTGAGTCCCGGGCATCTTTTGGGTACCGACAACTTCGGGCGCGACATCCTCAGCCGGATCATCTTCGGCACGCGACTCGATCTCCAGATCGGCTTCATCTCCGTCCTGTTCCCGTTCATCGCCGGCAGCCTGATCGGCGTGACGGCGGGGTATCTGGGCGGCAAGACGGACACGATCGTCATGCGGATCGTGGACATCCTCCAGGCCTTCCCCTTCCTCGTGCTGGTCATCGCCCTGATGACGCTGCTCGGGCCGGGGCTGCGCAATCTCTACATCGCCGTCGCCATCTTCGGCTGGATCACCTATTGTCGCCTCGTGCGCGGCGAAACGCTGGTCGCCCGCAACCTCGAATACATCCAGGCGGCAAAAACGATCGGTTGCACGGACCGGCGCATCATCTTCACCCACCTGCTGCCGAACGTGATCGCGCCATCGCTTGTCTATGTCTTCACCGGCATGGTGCAGGCTATCCTGGTAGGCGCGACCTTGAGTTTCCTCGGTCTCGGCCCGCAACCACCGACGCCCGAATGGGGCGCGATGATCGCCGAGGGTCAGCAGTTCCTGCTGCAAGCGTGGTGGATGCCGACGCTCCCCGGCATTGCGATCCTCCTCACCGGCGTCTCCTTCAGCCTGATCGGCGATGGCCTCGCCGACCGCCGCCGCTGACCGTGTAATCCGATTACGAACCGCCCAGAAGCCCAGGCCGCCCACCCGCCATAGTGAGGTTGGTATTTTTGTACTCCGTGTTTTCGCTTGGGGTGGTTGGGGTGTTGGGGGGGGGTTTTTCGCCCCCCCGGGCGC
>JBBSFO010000624.1:0-3369 GCA_038238655.1 Thermomicrobiales bacterium
CGAACGGAAGGGTCACGTCTATGCTTGTCGGCTATGCCAGAGTTTCAACGAGCGACCAGCATCTCCATCTGCAGACCGACGCGCTCCACGCCGCCGGGTGTGAGCACCTGTTTACCGACACGGTCAGCGGCGCCAAAGTGGATCGGCCGGGATTGACTGCCGCCCTCAGCACCTGTCGGCCCGGCGACACCCTCGTCGTCTGGAAGCTTGATCGCCTGGGCCGCTCGCTCCCGCACCTCGTGGAGACGGTGCGTGATCTGGTCGCCCGTGGGGTCGGCTTCAAGAGTCTGCAGGAGAGTATCGATACGACGACCAGTGGCGGCAAACTAATCTTCCACATCTTCGCCTCCCTCGCCGAGTTCGAACGCGACCTGATTCGGGAGCGGACCAATGCCGGGTTGTCGGCAGCACGGGCGAGAGGCCGGAACGGTGGACGTCCGAAAGGCGTGGACCTGAAGAAGCAGAAAGCGGCGCTGGCGTTGAAGAAGGAGGGCGCGCACAGCGTCCGGGAGATCCGCGAGATCGTGGGGATCGCGCGCAACACCTATTATAAGTACACGCGTGCGAACACCCAGCCGATGCCCCCAAAGCGGCACGCGAATGAGCCGAAAGAGCACCGGCCAGTACCGCAACCCACGTAGCGCCTGCTCTCAGGCATTACCCCCGAGTTTTTCGTGCTCTTCTCGTAGTATGAATGATCACGAAACATCTCTGCGTGCATCGGGTAACCGCAGCCCGGTGTTGGCACAGGCCGTGTCGCGCCGCATACAGGGCGATCAGGAGTCCTCGCCCGGAAGGGAGAAATGACCACCGCCGCGAGGCGGCATGTTCGTCCCTGTGGCGGATTCGCCCTCGCTCGGGTCGTACCATTGCTCAGCCGCGGCGGTCGGCGGGATCACGGTCATCGTCGTGTGGAGCGATTCGCTCGCCCCTTCGTCATAGCCGAGCGGCGCGGGTGGGGATGCCTGCAATGCGGCGGCGTGCTCGCCGGATAGCGCGCTATCTGCGGATCGTTCGCCGCCTTTGATCGTCGGGCCGGGGACGGCGCCGCGTCGGTGTGACATGGGTGCTTCCCTTCTCATTCAGTCGCTCACGCGCAACATGCACGCGGGCATTGCATCGCATCGCATGGCTCGTGACCACGTTCGGTGCGACCAGGGGATTACCGGAGCGGCGTGCGGCGCGACCAGGAGGCTTCCGGTGTCGGGACGTTCTCCTGCCCGGATTCCGGGTCCGGCATGTCCAGTTGGGCGGTCGCCCCGGAGGAACGCGATCGGGTCAGGTCGGGCACGAGCGGGCTCGCCGCCCGCCAGCGCACGATGTCCTCGGTGTGCTCCGGATAGTGCTCGTACGTCGTGCCGCGCACCCAGTCGGCGCGCACTTCCGCTTTCCCATCGAGCATCTCGACGAGCGCCTTGTGCGCGGAGAGGGCCCGATTGCGCGCCTCATTCACGGTGAGGTGTCTGTCCGCCATGTGGTTGAGGTCGTTGAACTTCTGGTCGTGGATCGGCCACTCAGGCTCATCGCCGCGCAGAATCTGCATGACGACGCGCGTCGTCTCCCGATCCCACGCCGCGACATGCGCGAGGATATCCTTGACGGACCACTGGCCGGAGACGCCCGGCTCATCCATCAGCGATTCGGGGAGGAAGGTGCTGCTGTCCATGAAGGCACGCCATGCCTTGTCGATGTCGCGCAGCACGCGCGCCTTCTCGCCGACCCGCTCGCGCTGTCGCATCCGCTCTTGTGTCGCCTCAGTTGTGGTGGCTGTCATGCGCTCTGCTCCTGTTGGTTGTGCGTGCCGCAGTCAGTGCGTACACCTCTCGGTTGGCTCGGACAGGCGATCATCGCGCCCGCCGGTCTGGCCGGCGTACGGCCCCGTACTGCCAGTCGCCCGATCCCGCGCTCACGAACGCTCATACCGCCCCGTCTTCTTCGTCAGCACGATCCGATAGAGGATGGCATCTTGCCATGTCGCCGGATGCGCTTCCCATCCCGCCATGCCGTGCGCGCGCTCCAGCGAACCGCCACCCATCACGGGAAGAAACCGCCGCTCGATGATCCCCTTCGCCGTGGCTGCATCCTCCCCGCGCAGTTCCTCGAAGGTTCCCCACGCGATGACGCTGCGCCAGGTGCCGAGCCCTTCGATGTGGTCGACTTGGAAACAGACCGACGGGTTGGCGCGCATCATGCGCAGTTTCGTGCCCTCGCGCGAGTACACGTAGACGCATGCGCCGTCGTAGGCGTAGGAGGTCGGCACGACGTAGGTCTGCCCGTCGCTGTGGCAGCCGATGCGGCCGACGAGCTCGCTGGACAGGAGACGCTCAATCTCCTGTGCGGACAAGTCGCCGTACATCACCGCACCTCGCCCACGCCGCGCGAACCGTCGGCGCGCGCAATCGGCGGCGGGATGCGTACCGGCGTGGGACGCGTCCCGTCATCCCGTTCCTCTTCCTCAGTCTGTCGTATCATCGTGTACCCCCAGCCAGGCAATCGTCAATAGGAATGCGCTCTCCTCCAGCGCCTCCACCGTGTGGGGCACATCGCGCTCCAAGCTCACCAGCCGCCCGACCGGCAAGTCCACATTGGTTCCAGCGGTCTGCAATCGCACATGCCCCACCAAGGTTTGGACGCTGATCCGCCCCGCCGCCCGGTGTTCCTCCATCCGGCCACCGGCCCGCAGCGCGATCAGCACAACACGGAAATCAGGCTCCTTGACCAACGTCTTGGCGTTGCGGTCGCCTTGATGCCACCCGACTTCTTCGTGCAGTAACTGCGTCACTTCGCGCGCAAGGTCGAAGGCGAGTACCGGGCTGTCCATCCGCTGGGGCGGGCGCTCACTGGTGCCGGTCGTTTCACCGGGTGGATGTGACTTGGAGAGTGGATGCAACGGAGATGGATAGTCGGTTGCCATGTGTCCCTCCTTGACGGTCAATCGCTCTATTGGTCTCTCGTCCCACGCGTCCGCGATCCCGATCGCGTCGGCGGTCAGTCGGCGGGTTTCTCTCCCAGGAAATGACCGAGCAGACGCGTCAGTTCCTGCATTCCCCGCACGCGCTGGGCGATCTCGTTCGCGGCGATGCGCTGCCGAATCGTCTCGCGCGGCAGCGTGTTCGCGCACTGTTGCGCGCGTTCCGCCAGGCTCGCGGCTGCGGCAAGGTCGTCCGCGAGCGCGCGCACCCGCGCGCTAATCGTCTCCATCGTCGGGATGAGTGTCGCGAGCACCTGATCCAGTTCACCGGCCACCACCAGCGCGTGCAATTGGTCCACTTCCGCCGTCAGCATCGCCACGCGGCGCGCGTTCGCGCTATCGAGCGGTGCGAGGGCATCCAACCGCTCCTCGAGGTGTGCGACTTGCTCCTCCGCCTC
>JBBSFO010000625.1:0-3365 GCA_038238655.1 Thermomicrobiales bacterium
CTCTGCGTCCTCTGTGCTTTACGTTCCCGCTCCCCGATGCAGCCAGCGTTTGGGCATTTTGCAGACCATCGTGTAGGCGGGGTCGAAGATGTTGCCGAGGTCATACTCGACGGTTTGGCCCATCAGGAGGCTGGCGGCGGTGGCATCGAGGCCGTATTCCTCGCCGAGCCAGCGGAGCATCTCGCTCGTCGCGTGCTGCACCGCCTGGTCGAGCGGGCGAGCGTTGCCGACGGCGAAGATATAGTCGGCGTTCTCGCCGCGCGGCCAAGTGATCGTCCTGCCCTTCTGCACGCGCAGCACGACTTCCATCTCGAAGGAGGTTTCGATGCCGGTGCCGACGATCTCTCCGTCGCCTTGCAGCGCGTGGCCGTCGCCGATATGGAAAAGCGCGCCGGGAACGGCGACGGGGAAGTAGGCCGTTGCCCCCTCGGTGAAGCCGCGATAATCCATGTTGCCGCCGTGTTTCGCGGAGGTCGCCGTCGAGATCGCCTCGCCACCGGCGGGCGCGACACCGAAGCAGCCGACCATCGGCACGAGTGGTAGCAGGAGATCGCGCAGACGCTCCGGCGGTTCGGCGAGCGACACCGTGCGGTTGGCGCGGTCAATCTTCCACGTCGTCTGTTGCGATGCGGGGAGGCTGCGGACATCGGGCGGGTCGAGGACGTTTTCGGCGATCACGCTCGCCGTCCAGCCCGTATCGCGGCTCGGTGTCAGGCGGACAATCTCGACGACGAGCGTGTCGCCCGGTTCCGCGCCCGCGACAAAGAACGGCCCCGACTGCGGGTTGCCGCGCGGCGCAACCCGCTCCATCTGTGCATCCCAGCCGCCCGCGTCCGCCGTTGCGATGATGATCGTGTCGCCGTCCGCGACGTGGAGCGCCGGTTCGTGCGTGCCGATGGTGGTGTAGTACGTCGTCGGTTGAAAACGGTGCGTTGCCATGGAAACCTCACCCCCCGACCCCCTCTCCATTGCGATGGAGAGGGGGAGCGATCTTCTGAAGATTGCGACGTTCAGCATACACCACGGCACGCAAACAAGGCACCCGCTCTTCATTGCGTTGAAGAGCGGGTGCCCTCTGGGCAGTGGAGGGGTGAGGTTCCCCCTTATCCGTCGCCGAGGCGGCGGATGAAGAAGGAGGAGTTGGGCAGCGTGCCCGTGTTCGGCGCGGCGGGTACGCTCGGGCTGGGGGCGGACGGGGCGGCGCTCTGCGTGAAGTCGAAGGCGTTGGTCAGGTTGTTCACGGCGGCGTCGCGCGTGCCGAGGGAGGAAAGGCCCCAGCGGGTCTCGATCAATTTGAGGATCGAGGTCGTGTCGTACTGCGTGTGATCCACATAGCCGCGCTTGGCGAAGGGCGAGATGATGATCGTCGGCACGCGCGATCCCGGGCCCCATTTGTCCGCGACAGGCGGCGCGACGTGGTCCCAGCGACCGCCGAACTCGTCGTAGGTGATGACGATGGCCGTGTCTTTCCAGTACGGGCTTTGCTGCACCGCGTTGACGAGGTCGGCGATGTGCTGCTGGCCGCGTACGAGCGAGGCATAGCCGGGGTGCTCGTTGTCTTCACCGATCGGCTTGACGAAGGAAACGGCGGGCAGGCTATTTGCCGTCAGCGAGGTGCGGAAATCCTGCTCGTCCTTCAGGTGTTGCGCCTTGGCGGCGGTACCGTCCGCGTAGTTTGCGAAGTAAGCAAAGGGCTGATGATGATACTGGAAGAGGGGGGACGGGTTGCCCGCCAGTGCATCGTTCCAGCCGCCGGCATACCATGCCCAACTGACGCCCTTGTCGCTCAACCGATCGCCGATGGTCGGCATCGTCTGATTCGGCACGAGTGTTTCGGGAGCGGCGGCCTTCGGGTGCGGAGCATTGACCGAGAAGGAGGTATTGATGACGTAGCCATCCGGCGTGACGGCGCCATCCTTGACCATCACCCCGTTCGCGTCCAGTTGCGCCTTCATCGCCTCCGGTGCGTTCGGGAACTGCGGCGTGCATCCACAGACGAGCCAGAAGTGGTTGAGGAATGAGCCGCCAAATGCGGCGTGGAAGAAGTTGTCCGCCATCGTGTACTGCTGCGCGAGTTTGCCTTCCGGCATGTTCGTCGCATCGTAGTTGCTCATAGCGAGGCCGGCAGCGTCGCTCCACGCGACGAACTTGTCCATCTTGCCGCCGTCAATCTGATACTGCTGCTGGTAATAGCGATGCACGAGATCGCCCGTCTTGTCGGTGGGCTGAACATATTTCTCCGTGCTGAACGGCGCGACCGGGAGGTTGGCGGGGAAGCGCGGATCGGGCGCGGGCGGCTTCGGAGTCGTGTCAATCGGCTGCGGTAGCGTCGCGTACGGCATGCCGCTCTTGTCCACCTGGTTGACGGTGGCCCCCGCATTCGCCAGACCATTGGCGCCGGGGAAGTTGCCGTACAGGCCGTCGAAACTCCAATTCTCCTGATACAGCACGATCACATGGTTGATCTGGTTGAGACCCCCCTGGGCCGCCACGAATGAGGGCAATCCCACGGCGCTACTTGCCACGATGAACACCAACGCGAGCGTTACCCGAATCCGTCGCATACTTCCCCCTCTTCATCGAATGCATCAGCGTCTCACGATACACGCGAAGTGTGACAAAGGGAAGTGAACGATTTGTGATGGAGTGATGATGAAAAGGTGAGTGGCCCGATAGAAGAAGGCGGGCCATATAATGCTTCGGGTTCAATCCGCTGTGCGTTGCATAAAAGAACCTCGCCTTCAACCTACAGTATTTATGTTATAATCGGTGCATGGAAACCGCTGTTGATATCCTCGCAGAAGGTGGACCGAGCCTCGGACGCCCGTTTGTTGACACAATCAACGGCTCGCGGATTGCGAACCTGAAAGAGTTACGACCGAAGCGGAGCGACATTCGCATCCTCTTCGCCTTTGACCCGCGCCGTACAGCCATCCTACTCTTGGGTGGAAGCAAGACGAACGACTGGCAGGGCTGGTACGACAGGAATATCCCGATAGCGGAACGGCTCTTTGATGTGTATCTCGCGGAACTGAGAAAGGAAGAGGTGCTATGAGCGGACACACGAAATGGTCGGAGATCCGTAATCTCCACCCGTTTTCTCCCGATGATGAACGGGAGATTGCCGCCGAGGTGCGCACCATGCTGCGCGAGAACGCGCTGATGCAGTTGCGTCGCCGCCACGAGATCAGCCAGGAGGAACTTGCCGCCGCACTCGGAATCTCCCAAGCGCGTGTGTCGAGTATTGAGCACGCGGACGAGCCGCAACTCACAACGATCCGTCGCTATATCGAGGCGATGGGCGGCGAGCTGATCGTGCAGGCGAAGATTGACGGCGAGACGTTTAACCTACTCGCCGACGATTA
>JBBSFO010000626.1:0-3359 GCA_038238655.1 Thermomicrobiales bacterium
GGAGAGTATGCACAGGCGCTCGCTGACGTCGATGAGGCGATCCGCCTCGACCCGGACTTCACGGATACGTACCAAAATCGCGATGCTGTCCAACGTGCGTTGGAACAGTGACCGGCCCCTTGTAATCTCCGACGGAGAGGAGAAGTGAACAAAGCTGAAGGGAATGCCGAGATAAAAGTATGACATTGCGCCGCTGTCTCCGTAACACTCGGTCGTAGTGATGGCAATCCCCTGACGCGCGCACCTACGACGGCAACGGCAACCAGCAGAGTGGCAGTTCGGGCGCGCTCGTCTACAACGTCAAGAATCAGACGACGAGCATCACCCCCAATGGTGGCACCGCCTTCCCCATGACCTACGCGGGGGACAGCCAGGTGGAGCGGGTGACGGCGGGGACGACGGCGTACAAGAACGACAGTCTCGGGGTGGGGAGCGAGACGAGCGGGGGGACGACGACCTACTACACGCGCACGCCGGGCGGGGGGCTGGTGTCGGAACGGATCGGCGGGAGCGCGTACTACTACCTCTACGACGGGCTGGGGTCGGTGGTGGCGCTGGTGGACACGGGCGCGACGGTGAAGGATACCTACAGTTACGACCCCTATGGCACGGTGACGGCAGGCGGGACGAACAGCGTGGCGAATCCGTGGCAGTACACGGGGGGTACTACGACGGGGCGACGAAGCTGGTGAAGCTGGGGCAGCGGTACTACGACCCGAGCCTGGGGCGGTTCATGCAGCGCGACCCGAGGGGCGGGGGATATGGTTACGCGAGCGATAACCCGGTCAACTTCACCGATCCAAGCGGGTTAGAGAATTGCAATACCGATGTAGGCAACTGTGCGGGGGGCATATCCGGTAATGGCGGCTGTGGCGGTTGCGATGGCGGAGAACCCGGCGGGCCGATCGGCAGTGGATATTCCGGGGGTCGCGCATATAGCATCACATTTGGTACCGATCACGCGTCGGATCATTTGATTGGCACTGGACTCAGCGCTGACCAAGTCGAGCCTGTGATTGCAACGGAAGTCCGCGCAAACTATCCGACCGTGCCTGATCCAACAAGCGGATACACCGGCTTCGTCAACATCGGGGACCAGACATTCCAATATCGCACCTATGTAGTCGATGCTAACACGGTGAATGTCGGGACCTATTTCCCGGTTGACGCACCATTGTCGAACAATCCGCCACAGCCTTGAACAGTGGAGCATAGTTCTTCTGGAATGAAACGACTGTGGGGGAATGACGCGATTCCTCTACAGTCGGGTTGACAACAGGAGATAATGAATACGGTGGAAATCAAATCATGACGATTTGACTGGATTGACCGCGAAGGCGACTACGGAACTGGTGGGTGAGCACTATGGGAAAATACAACGTGACCTTCACTCACCATGACATTCGTCTGATCACGCCGCCTCGTAGACTTACGGAACGGGAGAAGGAGATCTTCGATTTTCTCCTGAGAAAGCCATTCCCAGGACGTGACCCCCTGCGACAGCAGGTGGAAGTCGCTAGAGTAACTAGTTGCTGTATGCATTGCCCTACGATCACAATTGCACCTGATACATCTACTTCTCCTGTCGCAGACGTGCTGGCGGTGGTGCCGATTGAAGCGGAAGGCCTGCAGGACGATGGGATGCGCTTCCATATACTGCTTCATGTCCGACAAGGATTTCTATCGAAGCTTGAATTCTATCGAGAGGATGGAGCCTCCATACTAGAGATGCCAAACCCTCAAAGACTTGAACTCGATTATTGGTATGACGAGGAGGGGCGTGGTTGGTCAGTAGTGTAGAAAACCTTCTCCGTATACAACAATAACGACAGCGGTGACGGCGAGCGTTGCCGCGATTATCGCCTTCAGCCAAGATGCTGCCCTTGTCGGCGCGGATACCAACGCCTCCTTCGATGCTAACCTATCCTCTCGACCCAGCCCGCTAACACGCTCACCCATCTCAGCACGATCTCCACAGATACCTTCGGCTTCGGCCTCGGGGACCCGCACGTCGCAGCGAATGGGTGGCGACTGGAAATTGGTGACCCTGCCGGGTTTACCTCCGAAACTGAGAAAAACATACGCCTCGGGTGATCTGTCGAGTTGTGGTGTACCCAATCGCAACTTGCCTTTCGCCCGGACATTGCGTCAGGGTGATCTGACCTTTCCGCTTTCTGGGCAGCGATTGCCGAAGATCTATGACGGTATCCTGACGCACCGGCTATCCACCCCGGCCTTCGGATCTCTCACAAAGGGCCGATTTGCTGATGAATAGTGCGGTCAGCGAGACCGATGGCACATCCGGTCGCGTTCTCGTCTCATCCCCGCCTCCCTTCTGCCTACTGAGACGGTGCGCTCTGGTGCCCAAGTGGGGCAAGGGCATGCGGCAGGCCGCAATCGCGTTTGTCTTCTACCCTCGTGATGCCCGTAATCGAACGATGGCGTCGGCGACCTGGGTGATGTAGGCGATGCGCTGCCGCCAGTGGTGGATGTCCGCGTTCTGGCGCGCGTGCCACACAGCGATGCCGCCCGCCGCAGCGATCTGGTCGCCGTAGCGATCAGCCGTTTCGTATTCCAAGCCCTCGCACGGTACATACGCGCAGCGCAGGCCGGGCGTGTCGCGGGCGATCAGCGGCCACTCGGCGTGGAAGCCGATGTCGGTTCTGTGCGACTGAGCATGGAGCGCCGCGATGCCACGTCGCGAGAAGCCCCAGGCACCCGTACAAATGTCAATCTGCGTTTCTTCGGCGGGATCAGTTTCCGCCTGTCTGCCCGCTCGCAGGCTGAAGCCCACGCCACCGGCTGTGAGTTGCCATGGATCGAGGCCGCCGGTCGTGCGAGCGAAGAGGAGGTTAATCAGCCGTTCCGTCTCCCGCTGCGCCTCGGGGAGGGAAGCCATTGCCCGCGCCGTCCGACCGAGCAGAAGGAAATCATGCGCGGCAATCGTCGCGTTCACCGCGTCGAGTTCATCGGGCCAGCAGCGTGCCCAATGGAGCGCGCTGTCGAAGTCGCAGAGATGGACATGCGCCCATTCCCCGTGCGACGCCATGACCCCGAGCGCATACGGGCGGGCATTGATCGGAATATCGTCGCCACGGATAACAGTGACACCGGCGTGCCGCAATGCCTCCGCAGTCGCGGGAAGCGTTGCGACACCACAAATTGCGACAATTCTGGCGTAGTGGTGTTGCAACAGCGGCAAGTCGGTCGGGAGGAGCGCGGCGATGCGCCCTTCCGGATCGTGGACCGCCCCGAGCAGGACGACGTCGCTCATCGCCCGGCTTTGAGCATCCGCGCGCGCTCGTTGGCGTCGAGATAGCGCTTGCGCAGGCGCAGGTTCAGCGGCGTTACTTCCAGCA
>JBBSFO010000627.1:0-3357 GCA_038238655.1 Thermomicrobiales bacterium
AATGTCCTCTTCCTCGGCGACATCATTCAAGGGCGCACCGTCCACACGCGGATGGTCGCGCAGCACGACTTCCAATTGCCCTTCCGCAAAGTCGCGCCGTTCACGACAACCGCCGATTTGACGCTCGCGGACAACGAGTGCGACTACTCCGACACGATTGCCAACCCGGTGGAAAAGGACCCGCTCACCTTCTCCTTTATCACGAAGACGGCGGCGGCAGATGGGTTGAAATTGGCGGGCATCCGTGCCGTCTCCCTCGCCAACAATCACAGCATGAACACCGGGCGGCAGGGCTTGCTCGACACGATTGACGCTCTCGACGCGCGCGGCATCCTCCACACCGGCGCGGGGAAGGACCTTGCAACGGCGCGCGATCCCGTCATTCTCACCGTCAAGGGCGTCAAAATCGCGATGCTCGGCTACAACGGCATCTCAGCGATCTACGACGGGGCGACGGATCGCTCCGCCGGGACCGTCCCGCTCAATATGGACATCCTCACCGAGGATATGGCGAAGGCGAAAACTCGCGCGGATGTCGTCATTCCTTTCTTCCACTGGGGCGTCGAGTACACGAGCGTGCCGACCGTCGAGCAGGTGACGTTCGCTCACGTGGCGATAGACCTCGGCGCGGCAATCGTCATCGGCTCGCATCCGCACTGGGTGCAGGCGACGGAAATCTATCAGGGCAAGCAGATCATCTACTCACTCGGCAACTACGTCTTCGATCAGGAATGGTCAATCGAAACGAAGCAGGGGACGATGGCCGAACTCCTCGTGCGCGGTAACCGCGTCGTCGGCGTCCGCCTCATCCCTATCCTCATCACCGACTTCTCGACGCCTCACATCGCCACTCCCGCCGAAGCCGACCCAATCCTCGCCCACATCTGGGACGCCACGGACACCCTCGCCAAACGGCCCTAACCGGGGAAGAGATCGAAAGCGATTGAACCGCAGAGGACGCAGAGGAGGGAAGAGGAGAGAAAAAGGGGACAAAAACGATTCCCCTTCTTTTTCCTCTGTATTCTCTTCCCTCTCTGCGTCCTCTGCGTCTCTGCGGCTCAATCGCTTTCGATCGCGTCGGTTTAGAGTTTGACACCGCCCGCAGCGAGGCCGCGGATGACGAAGCGTTGGGCGACCATGTAAAGGACGACGGGGGGAACGGCGGTGATCAGCGCGCCGGCCATCATCTGGCCCCAGAAGAAGACATCTTCGCCGAGCATCTGCGTCAGGCCAACGGTGACCGTGCGCGTCGCCAGTGAGTTGGTGAAGACGAGCGCATAGAGAAATTCGTTCCATGACTGCGTGAAGGCGAAGATCGCCACGACCGCTACCGCCGGGGCGGCGATCGGCATGACGACCTTGAAGAGCGCCCCGATGCGCGTGCAGCCGTCCACCCGCGCCGCCTCCTCCAATTCGATGGGGATGCTACGGAAGTAACTCGCCATCATCCAGGTGCAGTAGGGCAGCGTAAACGTCGGGTAGACGAGGATCATCGCCTGTAGGGTGTCCACCAGATGAAGCCGGGCGACAATCGTGAAGAGCGGGATGAACAGGAGCGCGTTCGGCACGAGGTAGGTGTAGATCAGCCCGCGCGCCAAAAACGCGCGACCGGTGAAGCGGAGCCGCGTGATCGAGTAGGCGGCGAGCGCGCCGAGGACGACGGAAAGCGCGGTCACGCTCACCGCGATGATCGAACTGTTGAGAAGCCACTGCCGGAAACTGCCCGACGCCTTGCTGCCGCCGCCGCCTTTGAGCAGGGAGGAATAGTGACCGAAGTAGAGATGCTTCGGCACCAGCGTGAAGTCGTCGTATATCTCCTTATTCGTCTTCAGCGAGGCGAGCAGCATCCACAAAAAGGGCACAAGCGTCCACAACAGAAAGAAGGCCAGCCCGACATAGGTCGCGATCATCCACCCGCGACCAATCTTCCGGTGTCCCGCCTTTTCCGAGGCGCGGGCCGCTTTGCGCGCCGAACTTCGCGTTGCTGTCACGGTCGCCATAGGTTACTCCTGCCGCAGCATCTGACGAGTGAGGAAGTAGACGAGGATCAGGTAGGCCGGTAGCATCGTCATCGCGATTGCCGCGCCGCCGCCGAGTCGCGCGCCGGGAATCGCGACCAGATACGCGAGCAGTGGCAAGGTCGTCGTGCTGTAGTTCGGGCCACCGCCGGTCAGAATGAGGATCTGGACGAGATTGGCGGAGGTCCAGATCGTCGAAAGCAGCGCCGTTACAAAGAAGACATGTTTCAGACTGGGCATCGTGATATAGAGGAATCGCTGGAACGTCCCCGCGCCATCGAGCTCCGCCGCCTCGTACAACTCGCCGGGGATCGCCTGCATTCCGGCGAGAATATTCATCGTCCAGAACGGAGTGCCCGACCAGACGATCACCAGCACCAGCGCCGGCAGAGCCACTTTGGCGTCGTTGAAGAAGTAGATGTAGTCGTCGCGCAGATGAAACTGGGCAATCGCGCCGTTGATTGGGCCGGAGGTGTCGAACATGAATCGCCAGGCGTAGGCGGTGACGACGGCGGGCACAGCCCACGGCAGGAACATCAGGCCACGCCAAAGATTCCGCGCGCGGATCTGCTGATTGAGCACGCAGGCCATCGCCGTGCCAATGAAGAACTTGCTGACAATTGCCCCGGCGGTGATGGCGAAAGTGTTCCACGCCGCCTTGAGGAAGTGCGAGTTCGGGTTGCGGATCAGGTCGGTATAGTTCCGCACGCCGATCCAGTGGCCCGCCTTGCCGATGAACCGGTCCTGGAAGGAGAGCGCAATGGCGTCGAAAAACGGATAGATCAGCAGCGCGGCAATCACCAAAAAGACGGGGCCGACGAGTATCCAGCCCAATCGCCAGTCCGGCCCGAGCAACCGCCGGATCGGGCTACGCGAACCGGTCTCCAGCCCTTTAATTACACTCGGCGTATAGGTCGCTTCTACCCTCGCCACGGGAACCTCCATCAGTAGTTAGTAGTCAGTAACCAGTAGTCAGAACGAGACCAAATCTCCTGACTACTAATTACTGACTACTGACTACTTCCCTATTACTTCTTCACGAACTTGTTGTACGAGTCCATCATGTCCTTCTGCGCCGCTGCCTGCGCATCTTCGATGGACATGTTCTGATTGATGACTTTGTTCATCATATCCGAAAGGACATACTTGGCATCAGTGACATCTGCCTGCCACGGCTGCGATGGCGCGGGCCAGTTGCGGACGCGACCGACCGTAGCAATATTCTTCAGCTCGGCGAACTTGCTCTTCTCCCAGAAGTCGCCCTTGGCATGATCCTGGTAGACCGGCACGAAACGGCCCTCAACCGACTTGGAGATCTTGAGCAGGTTCTCCGGCCCCA
>JBBSFO010000628.1:0-3356 GCA_038238655.1 Thermomicrobiales bacterium
GCCCCGGCACCGGTCGGCATCGTCGCCCTCGTTGTGGTTGCTTGGCGCTTCTCCCCGACGCTCGGCGACGCCATGAAATGGCTGGGCGTGAGCGCACTATTCGTGGTCATCCTCCCCTTCGCGTTTCTCATCGCGCAGGTACGGCGCGGGCGGGTGACGGACATCCATGTGCGGCGACGCGAGCAGCGGCTGCCGATCATCCTTGTCTTCCTCGGCTCGTGGCTGGTCCTGATCGCATTGCTGGCAACGCTGGGAGCGCCACACGAATTGGTTGCCCTCCTCGGCGCAGGGATTACGGCACTGGTGGTCACGGGAGCGATCACATTCCGCTGGAAAATTTCCCTTCACGTCGGTGTCGCGTCGGGGGTGCTGACCGTTTTCACGCTGCTCTTCGGCCCCGGGATGCTCGCCCTCGTTCCGCTCCTCCTCCTCATCGGCTGGGCACGCATGGAGCTGCGGGATCATACGTTCTTCCAAGTGTTCGCCGGGGCCCTGATCGGCAGTGTGGTGAGTGGCAGTGCGTTCATGATCGCCCCCAAGCTCATGCACATACCGATCTGATCGAGAAAGGGGCATACGGGCAAGCCGCATAGCCGCCAGATACGCTCGACGGAGATAACCCGGAGAGGCAATGCGACCATGGAAGACATCCATACTCTGATTGAGGCGAGAACGCACGCATGTGAGGTGACAGGGGGACCACGTGCCTGACACATTCCGCTACGAAGGGTTCAGCAGCCCGATCGGGACGATCGTCCCCGATGATGTGTTCGACGTGCTGATGCCGCAACTGACCGACCCGGAACTACGCGTGCTACTCTACATCCTCCGCCGCACCTTCGGCTTCAAGCGCGACCATGACGACATCAGCTTGAAGCAGATGGTCGAGGGGATACGCACCCGGGATGGGCGGATCCTCGACCGCGGGACAGGGATCAGCAAGGCGGGCGTCGCCCGCGGGTTGAAGGGGCTGCAGACGAAAGGGATCATCGTCGCCGTGCACAACAGCAGCGTGGAGCGGGGAAACGAGCCGACCACGTACGCGCTTCGCTTTCGGGAAGACTCATTTCCTCCCCGAGGGAAATCCGCGATGGCCTCGACGCCCGCAGCACCTCTGTCCCGGATTGATACTCCCCCCTTGTCTCAGATTGAGACAAGGGCTTGTCTCACAGCAGGAACAGGGCTTGTCTCTGTGGTGAGACACACAACAAACAGTAGCCAACAAACAGAGGGACAAGGAACAGGGCTCGAAACTTCGAAACTTCGAGAGCCTCCTCGTGCAATTGATCCTCCTCCGGACAACCACATCGGCGACCACCCCCGTAGCGAGCGCTCAGCGTTGCTCCTGCTCGACAGTGCGACGCGTGAGCAGCTCTCGACCTTTATTCGCGATCTCGCGCACGAGTTCAACGACGGGGCCACCGTGCGCTCCTCGACATCACGGCTCGCCAACCTCTATCACCGTGCCGACCTGTCGATGGACGATTTCGTCGGACACCTCTACGCCGCCCGCATGACCACCAAGGAGCGCACCGCTGCGATTCGTAAACCGGCGCGGGATGCCACCGCCGACGGGAAGAAGAACAAGATGGCGTACTTCTACGCCGTGTTGGAGCGTCGCCTCGGCCTGCACGAGCCGCCATTATTGCCAGCCCCTGTCTTCACACGCCACCACCCCAGCTAGCGCGCGCTTCTCTCGGTTATACCGGCACGATGAACTGGAAAACGAGGCAGATGAGCAGCGCGCCGAGTGCCGCACCGATCAATGAGGCGAGTACGGCATTCAGCCCGCCATGGGTGGACCAACCGACCGCGCCCCCGATGAGCGCGCCGACGAGACTGAGGATGAGCGTCAGCGGGAGATCGGCGCGCTGTCGCTTCGCGGGCCACCGGACGAGCGCGACAAACGTCAGCCTGCCGATGACGAGCCCGATCCCGATCCAGCCGACCAGGCTCACCAGCAGCGGGGCATCGACCCGCGCGATCATCCTCCATGCCGCACGCCGCACGTCGGTCCCGGCGATGGAGCCATCGGTGCCAGCCGGTGGGGCGCGACGCTTCGCGTGGGGCGCATCGCTGGTGCGTCAACGGTCAATGCGATGATATTCCTCCTGGACAGACACCTCGCGAAGGAAGTTTCGCGCGGCGCGGGGCGGAACGGTGTCGGCACCATCGCGATCAAACCACCTCTCGCTCATCCATGAAGAGCACGGCCACAGGGACGCCGAGCGCCCGCGCGATTCGGGCGATATTGAAGAGCGCCGGATTGCGCACCCCCCGCTCGACGTCGCCCAGATACTTGTAATGCACGCCAGCGTGCTCGGCGAGCTGTTCCTGGGTCCAGCCTCGGGCAACACGGAGTTGGCGAATCCGCGCCCCCAGCTTGCGCGCCTCTTCCCGGCCTGCCTCATCGGCTCGCTCGTCCTCCATGCGCGATAGCGTCACGGCTTACGGGGGGGATGAAAACAACTTATAAGTGGCCTTTAGATCGAAGGACAAAATGGGAGTGAGCAGTGAGGGATATGGAGGGATGCGGCGTGACCTATCCCGACATCCCCACACCGCATCGCCAGCGATGCAGGCGGCTCGGAGAGGCAAGAGATCCCTCTCTACCGCACGCGGGCGACCCGACGGTTCCTATCGCTTCCCTGCGAACCATCACTCGCACGTCTGCATCGCGGTGAGCCGGCATGACTGATTCAGCGCGCGCTCAATCGGACGCACTCGCCACGGATCGGTCCGTCTCCTTGCAATCCCCCAGGCCGCACATCTCGCGCAAGACGCGGAAGAAGTAGGGCATCTTGCTGCGGACCTTCGTCTGGTGTTTCGTCTTCTGTCGCGCCTGGTACACGTACCGTTCGACGAAAACCTCTTCAGTGATATCGAGTGCCGCGAAGACGTTGCGGGCCTGCTTGCAGTTGGATGCGAGGTGGGCAGTGTCGCCGAACTCCCGGGAGATGTCGACGACGAGGTTGTCCAGATAGCCAGTTATCCCCAGGTTGTCCACAATTTTCATTCTGGGGAGGTCATTCGAATGTTCGAATTGCCTTTGTTTCACTGTCTCTTGTTGTTCTGTTTCTTGTATGGCAACGACGTTGCCATGGGGTAGGAAACGTGGTTGCGATGCCCTAGGCAACGTCGTTTCGATGGCGTCAGAGCGGAAGCGAAGCTGATAGGCCGTCGCCTCGTAGCCTTTCTCCCGCGAGCTGTTGTGGATCCGGAAAATGATTCCCTTCGCGTCAAGCCCCTTGACACCCTTCGTCACCCCCGGCCGGCTCATGCCGGTGCCCCTGTCGAGCACCCTGCCGTCACGGGTGGTGATTCCTTCCACCATCTGCTTGAGAGAAATCGTATCC
>JBBSFO010000629.1:0-3351 GCA_038238655.1 Thermomicrobiales bacterium
CCGCGAGATCAATTGCAAGTGCAGACTTGCCTGAAGCCGTTGGCCCAAGCAGGGCGATGAGTGGTAGTTTTTCACGTTGTTCGGTACCTTCATGAGCCAATCTACTGCCATTCTCCATCATTGTGCGAACGCACACAAAGGTGTCGAAGTGTTCATCGGATCATACGTAGAATCGTGTACGGTTTGGTCGGTATGCTCGTCTCAGGGACTGATTTCACGCGTGTCAACGGCACGAGTATAGCACGGAGGGGGTAGCAGTGGCTGCGATTATGGAACAAGTCGGTGCAAATGCCCAAGCAATAGACGTTCTTGCGATGATTAAGAAGACGGGCGTCCAATTCGTGGACGTCAAGTTCGTAGATTTGCTCGGGATGTGGCAACACTTCTCGATCCCGGCCAGGAAATTCGATGAAGACGTCTTTACGGACGGTATCGGCTTCGATGGTTCGTCCATCCGGGGTTTCCAGAAAATTCACGAGAGCGACATGCTTCTCTTCCCGGAAGCGTCCACGGCGATTGTTGACCCCGCGCTCAAGGTGCCGACGCTTTCCATCGTGTGCAACATCGTGGACCCGGTGACGCACGAGCCGTATACCCGCGACCCGCGCTATGTGGCGAAGAAGGCGGAAGCGTACGTCGCCAGCACGGGCGTCGCGACGCAGACCTTCTTCGGCCCCGAGGTCGAGTTCTATATTTTCGACGACCTGCGCTTCGGCCAGAACGGCAATAGCAGCTTCTATTACATTGACTCCGACGAGGGCATCTGGAACGCCGGTCGGAACGGCGGCTCGCCGAATCTCGGCTACCGGCCACGCATCAAGGAAGGGTATTTCCCCGTCCCACCGACGGACAGCCAGCAGGATTTGCGCTCGATCATGGCGCAGCGGCTGATGGACGCCGGGATTGATGTCGAGGTGCAGCATCATGAGGTCGGCGGTGCGGGCCAGGCGGAGATTGACTTCCGCTTCAACACGCTCGTCAACGCAGCAGACACGGTGTTGCTCTACAAGTACATCATCAAGAATGTCGCGCGGGAATACGGCAAGGTCGTCACCTTCATGCCGAAGCCGATCTTCCAGGAAAATGGCTCCGGGATGCATGTCCACCAGAGCCTGTGGAAAGAAGGCAAGAACCTCTTTTATGATCCCAGTGGCTACGCGAACCTCTCCGAACTGGCGCGGCACTACATCGGCGGCCTGCTGAAGCACGCACCCGCGTTGCTTGCCTTCGCCGCGCCGACCACCAACTCATATCGTCGCCTGGTACCCGGCTACGAAGCGCCGATCAACCTGATGTACTCGCGCCGCAACCGCTCCGCCTGCATCCGCATCCCGGTCTACGGCACAAGCGAGAAGGCCGTCCGCCTCGAACTGCGTATGCCCGATCCGATGGCGAACCCGTACCTCGCCTTCTCGGCGATGCTAATGGCCGGTTTGGACGGCATCAAGAACAAGATCGAGCCGCCGACGCCGATGGACCTCGACCTGTACGAATTGGAGCCGGAAGAAAAGGCGAAGATCAAGCAGACACCGGGCAGCCTCGGCGAGGTGCTGACCGCGCTCGAAGAAGACCACGATTTTCTGACCGAGGGTGGCGTCTTCACGAGCGACCTAATCGAGACCTATATCGTCTACAAGCGTGAGAAGGAAGTAGATGCGATTGCGCTCCGGCCACACCCCTATGAGTTCCATCTTTACCACGATCTCTAGGCGGGGGTGAGGTTCCCCCTGTGCAACCGCCTAAGTGGACGGTTTTCGCACTATGCAGACGTACGGAATTCGTCCGACCGGATTGACACGTATCACCAAGTAGTGATATTACATCGTTACCGATTTCACACACGCGTGCGGAAGCGGTAAATACAACGACGTAACCCGCGTTGAGTGGGAACAGTAGGTGGGTATTCCCCGCCAGCGATCCGGCAGCAGGTGGAAGGTCGGAATCGGGGCACGATCCATCGAAAGCAGCCCAGGAGCGGATGGCAACGATGCGCGAAAAGGGACGTACGCTTCACGGCGTGCGCGTGCATGTTCGCCAGTGGTTGGCTGCCACGTTGCGCGTCCTCCAGCCAGTAAGTGGTCGCGTGGGATAGACGCGCGGCAACGAGGGTGGTACCGCGGGAGATTGGACAGGTGTCCGGCTCTCGTCCCTCAGCGGGGACGGGGGCTGTTTGCGTTAAGCCCGGCGTCCCTGCACCGAACGATCTCGCTCTTCGGGAGGGTAGCCATGCCAGACTCAGTCCTCAGTTCTCAGTCCTCAGTCTTTGACCCACTAATTGACGTTGGCGCGTATTTCGGCCCGGTCGAGCATGACGCCTGCGGCCTCGTCGCAATGGTGGAGCGGCATGGTGAGCCGACGCGCGACAATGTGACGCGCGTCCTGCATGCGCTCGCGACGATGCATCACCGTTCCGGCGAGATTGACGGCGAGGGCGACGGCTGCGGCATCCTCACCGACATTCCCCGCACGCTCTGGGCACGCGATCTCGCGGCGCTCGGCGGCGATTCGGCGCATGCGAGCGACCCACGTTTCGCGGTCGGGCATTTCTTCGTGCCACCTGTCGACCGCGCGCATGCCGTGAGCATCATGGCGACGGTAGACGACGTGATCCGCGAGAGTGGGTGCGAACTGCTCGTCAGCCGACCGATGGTGGTCGTCTCGGCCGCGCTCGGTCGCCTCGGACGGCGGGAAGAGCCGACGACCTGGCAGATCGCCTTCCTCACCCCGCACCTCGACACCGCCGCGCGCGACCGGTTGCTCTTCGATCTCCAACTGGCAATTGAGGCGCGCACCGCCGCACTCACCGTTTCCCTCAGTGCGGACTCGGTCGTCTACAAGGTGCGCGGGACGGCACAGGTGCTCACCGCCTACTACCCCGACTTGAGCGATCCGGATTTCGTCTCGGCGATCAGCATCGGCCACAACCGCTACAGCACGAACACGACGACCGCCTTTGAGCGTGTGCAGCCCTTCTCGCTCCTCGGCCACAATGGCGAGATCAACACGATCTCAAAATTCCGCACCGAGTCGCAGATGCTGCACATTCCGCTCGTTCCTGGCGCGTCTGACTCGCAGGATGTCAATCGAACACTGGAAGGAATGATCCACCGCTACAACCTCTCGCTACGCGAGGCGCTTGAACTCATTTTCCCACCCATCGTCAATGAAATTAAGCGCGTGCCGGACGACATGGCCGATGTGCTGATGTATTTCCGGCAAGCGTGGGGGCCGTTCGCGCAAGGCCCTGCAGCGATGGCGATCCGCTCCGGCGACGAACTGGTCGGTACGGTGGACGCGCTCGGCCTGCGCCCGCTCTGGCTCTGTGTCGCGAAGGATCGGATTGTCTTTTCA
>JBBSFO010000630.1:0-3348 GCA_038238655.1 Thermomicrobiales bacterium
CTTCTCCTTCGGCGTCGCGATTACCGCGATCTGCTGGTGCAATGCCCTACTCTTTCTCTTGCTGGTCGCGACGCGCATGCCGCTCACGCTGGCCCTGGGGCTCTTCGTCTTGCTGTTGGTCGGGCCGAGTTACGACACGGTCCAGTTCAGCTACCGCCTCGCGCTCATCCCCGATGGCCTGCAAGGACGGGTGAACAGCGTCTTCCGGATGATTGCCACGACGATTCAACCCCTCGCGCTGGCCCTCACGGGATGGTTGCTGGAATATGCCGGGAGTACCGCCACAATCCTCGCCATCGGCGGGTGGCTGGTGATGCTTGCCATCATCACATCGCTCAATGCCCATGTCCGCTCGGCCCCTCCATTGGAACACGCAATAATCACCTAGCCCGTGCGCGTTGGCGGAATTTCTTACGGAAAGGTCGGGAGTGCCGCGTTCTCCGGCAAATCTGCGTGAGCATTCGCTCCTGCGTCGCCCGATGTCGATTTCGCGCATCGCCGAACGACTATGTACGTGGCACAGTCGGTGGCGCTCGATCAAACGGCACAGGGAGGGTACGATCATGCAAACGACGATGAACACGACAGCCTACACGGCCCCGGTATCCGTGACGCGCGTCTGGGTAGGGCGATCTCTTAGCGCGCTCGCGATCCTGTTCCTGCTCTTCGATGGTGTCATCAAGGTGCTCCAGTTGGCCCCCGCCGTGGAAGCCTCGGCGCAACTCGGCTACGGCGCGGGCCTGACGCTCGGCCTCGGCGTCCTGGAACTCGCCTGCATCGCCGTCTACTTGCTGCCGCGCACTGCCCCACTCGGCGCACTCCTGCTGACCGGCTATCTTGGCGGCGCGGTGGCGACGCATGCGCGCCTCGGCTCCCCACTTTTCTCCGTGATCTTCCCGCTCCTGCTTGGTGCACTGCTCTGGGGCGGGCTTGCCGTGCGCGAGCGCCGGGTACGCGCACTGCTGTCTCTGACCTCGTAGTGCCCACACGACAAACCGCACGCAGCGCTCTTTCTTGAAACGTCCGGTATGGCGTTGCCACGCTGCGTGCACGGATACGAGAGTATCCGTGCGGTGGGTTCGCTCACGGGGCCTTTCGATGGTCATGGAGCCTGACAAACCGGGGTGAAGGGTGTTGTTTCAATGCAGCCTCTCGACAACCCCTTGACATTCTACGGTGTAGAGTGTAATTTCTACGATGTAGACTTACGATCTACGGTGTAGACTGTGCGGAAGGAGATACGATGAACGACGGGAATGACGCCATCATCATTGAAGGGTTATGGAAGCGGTTCGGCAAGACGGACGCGCTGCGCGGCATCAACCTCACGGTGAAACAAGGGACGGTGCTCGGCCTGCTCGGGCCAAACGGCGCGGGGAAGACGACGGCGGTGCGCATCCTCGCGACGCTGCTCGAACCGGACGCCGGTCGAGCGACCGTCGCCGGGCTTGATGTTGTCGCGCAGGCGGAGACGTTGCGCTCCCGCATCGGCCTGACGGGGCAGTATGCCGCTGTGGACGAACTGCTGACGGGCCGTGAGAATCTGGAGATGGTCGGGCGGCTCTACCACCTCCCCCGCCGGACGGCGCGGCAGCGTGCGGACGAACTGCTCGAACGCTTCGACCTTGTGGACGCGGCGACGCGCGTTGTGAAGACCTATTCGGGTGGGATGCGTCGCCGACTCGACCTCGCGGCGAGTCTCGTCATCGCGCCGCCCGTGCTCTTTCTCGATGAGCCGACGACCGGCCTCGATCCGCGCAGCCGTCTCGCGATGTGGGACGTGATCGGCGAACTCGTCGCGGACGGGACAACCGTGCTGCTTACGACGCAGTACCTCGAAGAAGCGGACGTGCTCGCGCACCGGATCGCCGTCATTGATCATGGTACGGTGATCGCGGAAGGGACATCGGACGAACTCAAGGCGCAGGTGGGCGGGGAACGGCTCGCGATCACCGTGGCGCGTGGGGGTGACCTCGCCGCCGCCGTGCGCATCCTCCGCCCGTATGGCGAGGGGGAAGCGCGTGTTGATCCCGATGGACGCACGATCCTCATGCCCGTCACGGGCGGCGCGCGACTGTTGCCGGATGTCGTGCGCGATCTGGACGCCGCCGGAATTCGCCTTGATGACCTCGGCATCCGCCGCCCGACGCTTGACGATGTCTTTCTTACCCTGACCGGGCACGGAGCGGAGCCCGAAATCGCCGACGACCGCACAACGAAGGAGGCCGCCTGATGGCCGTAACGACCCCCATCCACACGACCGCGCTCCCTGCCGGGGCGCTCCAGCCGCCGCACCGAAGCCGCCTTTTCTGGGCATTTTCCGACACAATCATTATGGCGAAGCGCAACCTACAGCACATCCCGCGGGTCCCGACACAACTGCTGGACGTGACGATCCAGCCGATCATCTTCGTTTTGCTTTTCCGCTTCGTCTTCGGGGGCGCGATCAAGACGGGTGACACCTCGTACGTCAATTACCTGATGCCCGGCATCTTCGTGCAGACACTGATCTTCGGCGGGATGAACACGGGTGTCGGCCTCGCAGAGGACCTCGCAAAGGGGCTGATTGATCGCTTCCGCTCCTTGCCGATGGCGCGCTCCGCCGTCCTCGCAGGGCGGACGGTCGCGGACCTCGTGCAGAGCGTCCTCGGCGTCACGATCATGTTGATCGTCGGGCTGCTGGTCGGCTTCCGACCGCAAGGGAACCCGCTCGGGTGGGTCGTTGCGTTCGGTCTCATCCTGCTTTGCGGATTCGCCTTCTCGTGGGTCGGCGCGCTGCTCGGCATGATCGCCCCGAACGCCGAAAGCGTCCAGGCGTTCGGGTTTATCGCCATCTTCCCGCTGACCTTCGCGAGCAGCGCCTTCGTGCCGACACAGACGATGCCCGGCTGGCTGCGTGCATTTACGGAGCACCAGCCCGTGTCGGCGATCGTTAACGCCGCGCGTGGGCTCTTGCTTGGCCAACCATTCAATGTCACCTGCTGGCAGGCATTGGCGTGGTGCACGGGTATTCTCCTTGTTTTCGCCCCGATTGCCGTCTCGCTCTACCGCCGCAAGACGACGCGATAACGGGACCTTGCGCTAAAGTTATGCGAAGGAAACGCGCAAAGAGGAGGGGGTATGGCGAATCCTGGGCTATCGAGGAGAGAGTGGTCGCACGAGGGGCCTCCACGTGGGCGACAGCGCGGTAGCGAGCGGGCGCATGAGCGTCCGTATCTTACGCGCGAGCAGGTGGTCCGCGCTGCGCTCGCCATCGTTGACCGCGACGGGTTGGACGCCTTTTCCATGCGGAGACTGGGCGCGGAACTCGGCGTGGATCCGATGGCGGCCTATTATTACTTCCCGAAC
>JBBSFO010000631.1:0-3348 GCA_038238655.1 Thermomicrobiales bacterium
CCCTTGGTGGTTCAATCTCCCTTCCCCTGCCCACTAGCCCCGTGCAAGGTCTTTCATGGCGGCTTCGCGCAGGCCGGTCATGTAGCCGGTGGCGAAGAGGCGGCCGAGGATTTCGTAGCCGGGCTGGTCATTGCCCTCACCCTCCATCGTCGGCGCGTGGTCGAGGCGCATCGGGCCATCGAAGCCGACTTCCAGATAGGTGCGCATCGCTTCCAGCATGTCCGTCTGCCCCTCATCATGGAAGACCTCCGCGAACTTCTCCGGCGTGCCGCGCACATCGCGGAAATGGACGAAGTGGATCGCCTTGCGCGCGGCGAAATGGCGGATCGTCTGCGGGACATCCGGGGACTTCAGGGCAAAATTGCCCTGGCAGAGCGTGATGCCATTGTTCGGGCTGGGGACGAGGTCGAGCAGGCGGTCGAAGTTCTCGATGCTCCGCATGATCCGCCCGACACCCCGGATCGGCGAGAGCGGCGGGTCGTCCGGGTGCATCGCCAGCCGGACATTGCTCGCCTCCGCAACCGGCACGATCCGTTCGAGGAAGTAGTGCAGGTTCTCCCACAACCGCTCCTCGCTGACCGTGCCCGCCGGGGTGAGCGGGGCGTCCTTGACGAGCGCGTAATCGAAGCTGGAAACGAACGCGCCGCCCCGGCCCCGCGTCGTCATCGAGGTACGCTGCCAGTTGAACTGTGCCATCCAGTTCCAGCAAACGACGGGGATGCCGACTGCGCCCATGCTTTGGAGCATCGTGGCAAAGTATTCAATCTCCGCGTCCCGGCCCGGCAAACCGAGACGGATCTGGTCCATCGGCGGGGAGGACTCGATCACGTCCACCGTCAGGCCCGCATCCGCGAATCGCTCGCGCATGTAGAGCATCGGGTAAAAATCCCACGGGCGGTCGCCGACTTTCATTTCCGCGATCCGCTCCGTCGTCAAATGCTGCGTGCCGCCCGGCCCGTAGGGGAGTCCGGTCACGGCGTGGGTGACCGCCATCTGCGTGCAGAGCGTCCACATCCGGTTCGGGTACGGCGGCAGGAATTCCGCGAATGTCACCATGTGTTCCTCCAAGACGAAAAGTCGGCGGATCAGCTCCGCCCTACGAACACTCAGTATCGAGCAATGCGAGCATGCACGCGTGGAGAGCAGGATCGCGCGAGGCGACGAGCCCGCCATAGGGCCGCGCATGGACGCGCTTGTAGTGATACGTCTCCCCGAAGACCGTCGTGAGCAGCCCACCCGCTTCGTGGATAATCAAGTCCGTCGCGCAAAGGTCCCACGGGTAGCCACCGGAGGCGAGTCCGTCGGCGATCATGCCAACGTAGCTGTCGAACATTGTTTCCAACGCCTGCGGGCGAAAGCCGAAGCCCCGCCCGGTGAGCGTGAAGCGCGCGGGGTCGCTGGTCCAGCGGGGTGTGCCGGTCGTCAGAGTGCGAAATGAGCCGGGCGTCGTTCCGAGGCGCGCCGTACTGAAAGGAACAGTCGGGAAGCGAAGGGGGAGCGTCTCACCTTCCCGCGTGACCGTCGCACCCGCGCCGTGCACCGCGACATAGCATTCGTCCGTCATCGGGTGATAGATCGCGCCGACGACCGGGCGACCGCCGATTTCCAATCCAACCATCACCGCAAAGGTCGGCTGCCGCGCGACGAAGTGCGCCGTGCCGTCCAGCGGATCAACGATCCAGCAACGCGCGGCGGCATTGACCGCATCGTCCGGTGTAATCTCCTCGGAAAGGATCGCGTCGTCCGGGAAGGCGGCGGTCAGCCGCTCGATGAGGATTGCATTGGCAGCAAGATCGGCATCCGTTACGGGGCTGTTGTCCGCCTTTGCGTATACCTGCGCCCCTACCTCATAATGCCGCTTGATCGCCGCACCCGCTTCGCGCACCGCCTCCGTCAGCACCGCCACTTCGCGCTCATACGCCATTCAGCACTCCTTGACATCGAAACCGGGGAGAAACCGGGGAAAACGGCAAAGACGCAAAGGACACAAAGAGAGAAAGAATTGGGAAGGAGACGACGAGGTGCGACGTCATCTGTTCTTCCCTTTCTTTCCTCTTCGCACTCTTCCGGGCGCCCTCTGGGCAGATTCGTGATTCACTTTCTATCTCCCCTTTTGCGTCCGTTGCGCTCTCTGCGCCTTTGCGGTTCTCCCCGGTTCCCCCGGTTTCAGTTCTCTGTGGGGAGCCAGTGGCTGACGAGAGCGAGGAGTTCCGCCATTTTGTAGGGTTTGGCGAGGTAGTCATTGAAGCCGGCAGCGAGGATTTCTTCGCGGTCGCCCTTCATCGCCATCGCGGTGATCGCGATCAGCGGCATGTCCGCCATCGTCGGCATCGCCCGGATCATCCGCGCGACATCAATGCCGGACAGGCCCGGCATCTGCACATCCATCAGCACAAGCGCGGGCCGCTCATCGGTCAGCGTTTCGAGGGCGGCCTCGCCGCTCATCGCTTGGCGGAGATGATAGCCTCGCGTTTTGAGCACCGCGCGTATCAGCCGCAGGTTCGCCTCGTTGTCATCCACGACTAGAATCGTCTGGGCCATTGCTCCTCCGAGTACTCAGCGCAACCCCACGCATCACCGTCTTTTGTGCCTATTGTGACCGCTTCAAGGCACTATACAAGAGATGAACCACGCACGCCATTGCGGAGAATGATATAGTACGTACAGACATCCGCCGCGAATCAGTGACCGGAGGTGCGATGATGCGACGCTGGTATGCAGTCCTGGGCCTCGCGCTCACAGCCGTGCTTGTCGCGTGTGGCGGTGGTGGCTCGTCCTCGGCCACACCCGATGCCGCCGCGACGACGACGCGGAGCGCGGAGCAGACGCAGGTTTCCGCCGTCCTGACCCCGGCGGCTGGCAGTTCCGCCGTGGCACGCGGGACGGCGAATGTCGGCTCGCCGCCAACGGGCGCGCTCATCCCCGCGCCCACGCCACAAGGGACGCGCCCGCCGTCGGGCACAACCGGCTCCGCCCCGGTACCGGTTGGCACCTCACCGCCCCCCGTGCCCGTCGGCACATCGCCCGCCCCTGCACCGTCCGCAGCCGCGAGCCAGGTGGTCAAAGTGACGGCAGACGACGGTGCCAATGTGCGCGACAAACCGGACACGAACGGGCAAGTGATCGGCAAGCTCGATTACGGTGCGGAAGCGCCCGTCCTGGAAACGAACGTCACGGGCGCCGATGGCACGTCCAAATGGGCACGCGTCTCGTTCGAGGGCAAGACGGGCTTCATCCGCAGCGATCTCATCACCGGCCCGCAAGCCCCCTCTCCGCCACGCCCCCCAACCGCCGTCGCCTCACCTGGACCCACCGCGACAGCGAAACCATAAAAAGTAACGAGTAACG
>JBBSFO010000632.1:0-3346 GCA_038238655.1 Thermomicrobiales bacterium
ATGTAGCATGAAGTAACGAGTAACGAGTAACGAGACTGGGAGCATCCCACTCGTTACTCGCTACTCGTTACTCGTTACTCTCTTATCCCTTGACTGCTCCCGCCGCGAGGCCGGCGACGATGAAGCGCTGCGCCCCGAAGTAAAGCAGCAGCAGGGGGATACTCATCAGCAGGCCGCCCGCCATAATCATACCCCACAGGAAGACGTCGCCGAAGATCAGTTTGGTCAGACCCGGCGCGAGCGTGAACTTCTCGCTGTCGCTGAGCAGGGTGAAGGCGTACAGGTACTCATTCCATGCCAGCGTGAAGGAGTAGATAGCGGCGACGGCGATCCCCGGTGTCGCCAGCGGCATGATGATCTTTGTCATGCTTTCCCAGCGCGTCGCGCCGTCCACGAGCGCGGCGTCCTCCAATTCGCGCGGGATGCTGAGGAAGTACGCCTTGAGCAGATAGACGCTGAACGGGATCGAGAAGGTGAGATAGACCGCAATCAGCGCGGGCAGTTGGTTGAGCAGGTGGAGGTCCTTGCAAACAATAAAGATCGGGATGAACAAGAGCGTGGATGGGAAGAGATAGACGAGAAAGACCGCATTGGCGAAGACCTGGCGCCCCGGATAGCGGAGCCGCGACAGACTGTACGCGGCGAAGGTGGCGAACGACACGGAAAGGATCGTGCTGGAGACCGAGACGATCACGGTGTTGCGCATCCACGTCATGTACGGATACTGATGGATAAGATCGCGGAAGGCCTTGATGGTCAGGTGCGTCGAGAAGAGTGTCGGCGTGCGCGCCGTGGTGAGCGTCGGCGGATGAAACGCGGTAATCGTCATGAAGTAGACCGGGAAGAGCGCGATCAGCAGGATCACGGCAAGCAGCAACCAGCCGAAGGTACGGAAGGCGATGCGCTGCGTGCGGTATGCCAGGATGCGCTTCTGCACGGCGGGCTGCGCCACCGCGCGGCTGACGAGCGGTTTGACCGTCATGCGATTTCCTCCCGGCGATTGATGAAGCGGTTGAGCAAGAGAATGAAGATGACGAGGATCGGCAGCGTCAAGACGGAAACCGCGACGCCCTTGCCGAGTTCGAGCCCTGGAATGGCGATCTTGTACGTCAGCGTCGAGAGCACGTCCGTCGCGCCGCCGGGGCCGCCCCGCGTGAGGATCCAGATGATCGAGAAGTCATTGAAGGTGAGGATGGTGGAGAAAAGCGTCACCACCGCCATCACGGGTGTGATGCCGGGCAGTGTCACCTTGATGAAGCGAGACCAGACACCCGCGCCGTCCACCTTCGCCGCATCGTAGAGTTCCTGCGGCACGGCCTGCAATCCGGCGAGGATCGTGATGACGAAGAAGGGGAAGCCGCGCCAGACATTGACGGCGATCACCGACCCCATCGCCTTGCTCGGATCGGCCAGCCAGAGTGTCGGCGTTTCCTGAATGTTGCTTTTTTGCAGGAGGTAATTGAAGACGCCGCCGACATCGTTGTACATCCACTTCCAAACGAGCACCGAAACGAGCGTCGGCATCGCGTACGGCAGGAGGACGATCGAGCGCCAGAGCGCCCGGAGCGGCAACGCCTCATTGAGGATCAGCGCCACCGTCAGGCCGATCAGCAATTTCAGTCCGATGGAGCCGCCGGTGAAGATGACGGTGTTCTTCACCGACGCCCAAAATGCGTGATCTTGCAGGACGGTCGTGTAGTTCTTCAGTCCAATCCACGGCGCGTCCTGCGCGCCAAGTAGTTTCTTGTGAAACGAAAGCCAGAGCGCCCGGAGGAAGGGAAACCCGATCAGCACGACGATCAACAAGGCGGTCGGGAAGAGCAGCGCGTACCCGAAGCCCGTGTCGCGATTGACCTGCGTCCGCCGTGCGTTCCGTGGTTCGGGCACCGCGTCCCGTGCCGCGACTGATCGTGTCGCCATGATTCCTCCCTGGGAGTGGACAGTGGACAGTGGGCAGTGCAGGCATCGTCCCTTCTGCCTGCTGCTCACTGCCCACTGCCTGCTACTTCTTGAACTTCGCCTTCGCCTTGTCGGCGGCGTCCGCGAGAATCTTGATCGCCTCGGTGGGCGATTTACCGTTGACGACGACCGCCTGCATCATGTCCTTCGGCGCGCTGATCGTGATGTCATCATAGATGGGACTGAGGCCCGTATCCGATGTCGAGGCAAGCGCGTAGGGCACGATGTTATCGGTGATTTGCTTGTTCCATGGATCCTGGGTGAAGAAGGGAATGTTGACATAGTTCTTCATGATCGGGAACCAGTACGATCCCGCCTTCTCCAGCTGTGTCGGGTACCGCTCGGGCGTGAGGATCATCCGTGCGACCTGCATCGCCTCGTCAATCGCCTGACCCTTCTTGTTGATGACGAGCGCCGCGCTGCCCGCGGTCGTTACGTATTTGCCAGGGTTGACCTGTGAGGGCCACGACTGCAAGAACGTGTTATTGAGCAAGTCCTTGTTATCCTTACGCATCGCGAGCACGATGCTACCGGGATTGCAGACGCACGCGGTCTGGCCAGAGAGCCACGCCTCATTGTTGCCGGAGGCCTGCTGCGAGATGACACCGGGCGGCATCATCTTGTTCTTGAACATGTCCGTGTATGCCGTCAGGCCGGCGATATTCTGCGGCGTATTGATCGTCGGATTGCCTTCCTTATCGAACAAACGCCCGCCGAACATCCACATCCACTGGAGGCCATTGCCGGACCAGTCCGCCTCGGTCATCTGGCCGTCGAAGGCGAAGAAGTTCTTGTCCGGCTTGTTGACCTTCTTGAAGCCGTCCATCATCTCGTCGAAAGTTTTGAACGGCAACTTGACGCCGACTTCCTCGAACTTGTCTTTGCGCATGTGAACGAACCACGGCTCCGAGTTCATCGGGACCATGATCCGCTTGCCATCTGTCGTCTTCGACGCGCCCTCCGCGAGATCGAGCCATCCGCCGCCCGTCTTGCCGATCTCGTCGTAGAGACTCTGCACTTCCATCGCGTAGCCGTTCTGGTTCCACAGGGCGGGAGAATAGGTGTACGTGATGTCCGGCACAACACCGGACTCCATCGCGACGACTTCCTTCTGCGGATGCTCATCGTTGCTGAAGAGTTCGACTTTGACATCGAAGCCACCCTTCGCCGCCGCCATCTTGACGGACTCCGTCAGGTAGTCGTTCGATTCCGGCAGGAATTGCTGCCGCCCCCAGAAGAGGACGGTCTTCTTCTTGCCGCCTGCGGCCTGCGCCGGGGCGGTCGTCGGGGCGCTCCCGCCCGTCGTTGTCCCTGCGGCAGGGGCGACGGTAGCGGCACCACCGGCAGCAGGCGCTGCCGTGCCGCTCGTGCTGGCGGCGGGCTTCGG
>JBBSFO010000633.1:0-3332 GCA_038238655.1 Thermomicrobiales bacterium
GACTCAATGCGGTAATCGAATACCACCCGGAAGACATGACCATCGCGGTCGAGGCGGGGATCACGCTCGGCGACCTCGACAGCGTGCTCGCGGCGCGTAATCAGATGCTCCCGCTCGATCCACCACTGCGGGATCGAATCACGCTCGGCGGGATGTTCGCCACAAATGCCTCCGGCCCGCGCCGCCACGGTTACGGGACGCTGCGGGATTTCTGCATCGGCCTCAATGCCGCCTATGTGGACGGCACGCTCGCGAAAGCGGGCGGCATGGTCGTCAAGAATGTCACTGGGTTCGACCTGATGAAGATGCATCTCGGCGCGCTCGGCACACTCGGTGTCGTGCCACGCATCAATCTCAAAGTGCTGCCGAAACCGGCGGCGGAACGCTCGCTTGTTTTGCAATTCGACGGGCCGGTTCCGGCGTTCGCGACGGCGGCGGCGCTCGCCGCGTCGCAACTGCGGCCAATGGCGATTGAGTTCAGTTCCCCGACGACCACGGCGGCGATCCGCTCGCCGCTCGTCGGCTATCTGATCTGCGTGCGCTGCGAGGGTGGCGACGCGACGGTCGCGCGGCAGGAAAAGGAGATCCGCGATCTCGGCACAGCGATGGGCGCGATGGAGATTGCGACGCTCATTGGTGACGAGCATGATCGTCTTTGGACCAGCCTCGCCGATTGGAACGCGACCGCGACACTCACCGCGCACACGGCCATGTTGAAACTTACGACCCTGCCCACCGATCTGCTCGCGGCTGTGTCGGAGACTGTTGAAGAAGGGCGCAAATTCGGTTTGACCGTCGCCGTCCGCGCCTCGGTGGGGATGGGCGTCGCGTACATGCGCGTAACGGGCGACGCCTCCGGCGCGGGCGTGCGGCAAACACTCAATGCCGCGCAAACCCACTGGCCGACGCTGACTGTCTCCGGCTACGATCCGACGCACGCGGCAAACCTCCCGATCTGGGGTATCGAACCGCCAACGATTTCCGTGATGCGCGACCTAAAAACCGCCTATGATCCGAACGGCACGCTCAATCCCGGCCGCTTCATCGGCGGTATCTGAGAGATCGTTGGTGGCGTAGGTTTCAGCCTGCGTCCCACCGGAGAAACCGCAGGCTGAAGCCTACGCCACCAATGCCGGGAGGAGAGCGGATGACGGAGCGGGCGCGGGGCATCATCACGGTAGACGAACTCAAGGAGTGTGTCGCCAGCGGCGCAATTGACACGGTCATCAACGCCTTCTGCGACATGCAGGGGCGGCTGATGGGCAAGCGCGTGACCGGCGACTTCTTCGTCGAGCATTGCCTCGACCACGGCACGCATTTCTGCGTTTATCTGCTCGGCACCGACATGGAGATGGAGACGCCCGACGGCTACCGGCTGATGAACTGGGAAAGCGGGTACGGCGACTGGCAGGCGCGGCCCGATTGGCGGACACTGCGCATCCTCCCTTGGCACGAGAAGACCGCACTCGTGCTCGCCGATGTCATGAACGAAGAAACAAACGAAATGGTGCGCATCGCACCGCGCACCATCCTCCGCAGACAACTCGAACGCGCGGCGACGATGGGGTTGAACGTCAAGGCGGCATCCGAGCTCGAATTCTACCTACTGACAGATACCTACGCGCAGGCCCACGCCAAACACTATGAGGACTTGACGCGGTACGGCTGGTATAACGAGGATTACCATCTCCTGCAAGCGACGAAAGCCGAACCACTCTATCGGCAGTTCCGCAACCTACTATCGGACGCGGGCATCCCGATTGAGTTCTCGAAGGGCGAAGCCGCGCCCGGCCAGCATGAGTTGAATATCCACTATGCCGAGGCGCTGGAATCTGCCGACCGCCATGCGCTGCTCAAACACGGCGTCAAGGAAATCGCGGTGCAGAACGGTTATTCCGTCACCTTCATGGCGAAGCCGGACCACACCTGGACGGGGTCGAGCAGCCACATCCACCTCAGTCTTTGGGACGCGGATGATGCGCGTAATCTGTTCCACGATCCGAACGGTTCGCCGTACGGGATGTCCCAAACGATGCGTCACTTCCTCGGCGGCATGCTCGCCTGCGCGCGCGAGTTGTCGCTCTTTGTCGCCTCGAACATCAACGCGTACAAGCGGTATGCTGTGGCAAGTTGGGCACCGATCAATATTGTCTGGGGGCGCGATAACCGGACGTGCGGCTTCCGTGTCGTTGGGCATGGCGAGAGTCTGCGCATCGAAAACCGCCTGCCTGGCGGCGACACCAACCCGTATCTCGCCTACGCCTCCTGTCTCGCGGCGGGACTGTACGGCATCGAGCACGCCATCGAGCCACCGGCGGAGTACAAAGGCAACGCCTATACCGCGACGGACGTGTCGCGCGTGCCGCGCGCCTTGTACGAAGCGATCCATGCCCTGGAAACCGGCACGATGGCGCGCGACGCCTTCGGCGCGGATGTCGTGGATCACTATCTGACCATGGCCCGCGTCGAGCAGCAGGCTTTCGATGCGGCCGTCACCACCTGGGAGCGCGAGCGGTACTTCGAGCGGGGATGATCGGAAGTGGAAATGGAACGCGATGGAGAGGGAAAAGCGATCATGCGGTTGAAGGATAAGGTCTGTATCATCACCGGAGCGGGGAGCGGGATGGGCCGCGTCGCCTGCGAGATATTCGCGCGCGAGGGGGCGAAGGTCGCGGCGTGGGAAGTGGTCGCGGCGGCGGGCGAGGAGACGGCGGCGCGGGTGCGCGCGGCGGGTGGCGACGCGACATTCTTCGCATGCGATGTATCGGACGAGGCGAGTGTCCGGGCGGCGGTGGAGGCGACCGTCGCGCGCTACGGCGGCGTGGATGTCTTGTACAACAATGCGGGGATCATGCCGGAAGCGGATCATTCGGTGCTCGATACGTCGGTCGAGGTCTGGGATCGGGTGATGGCGGTCAATGTGCGCGGCATTTTCCTCGGTTGCAAGTATGCGATCCCCGAAATGCTCAAGCGGGGTGGCGGCTCGATCATCAATATCGCCTCGTTCGTCGCGCTCGTTGGGTGTAGCGTGCCGCAGGACGCCTATACCGCCTCGAAGGGCGCGCTGATCTCGCTCACGAAGTCCCTGGCGATCCAGTTTCGCCCGCAAGGGATTCGTACGAATGCGATCTGTCCTGGCCCCATCGAGACAGCGCTAATGACCGAATGGCTCTTGAAGGACGACGCGGCCAAGCAACTGCGCCTCAACCGCCAGCCGAGCGGCCGCTTCGGCCACCCCGAAGATGTCGTCAACTGTGCCCTGTATCTCGCCTCCGACGAATCCGACTGGACGAACGGCGCGGTGCTCGTCGTGGATGGCGGGATTACGAGCA
>JBBSFO010000634.1:0-3330 GCA_038238655.1 Thermomicrobiales bacterium
AGGCCAGACGATACTACACACGGGTTCGCGCCGATCACTGCGGCCCCGAGGGAAAGAAGCGTCCGCATGCCTGCAACACCGGTGCCCCGGTTCAGCATCATCATCCCGCTCTTCAACCGTGTCCTTTTCACGACGATCTGCGTGCGCGCCCTGATGGCGGTCGCAGATCGGTGGGACGAGACGGAAGTGATCTTCGTTGACAATGGCAGCACAGATGGGACGGCGGCGTTCCTTGCGACGCTCGACGCGCCGTTCCGCGTCGTCACCAACGCGCGGAACGTGGGCTTCGCGCCTGCGTGCAACCAGGGAGCAGCCGCCGCGCGGGGCGTGTATCTTATCTTCCTCAACAACGACACTGTGCCGCAATCCGGCTGGCTCACTGCCCTCGCCGGTGCGCTGACCGGGCCAATGGCGCCTGCGGTCGTCGGCGCACGCTTGCTCTTTCCGGATGATACCGTCCAGCATGCGGGCCTCGGCTTCAATGCGCGCGATGAACCCGTCCATCTCGCCTACGGCGAACCGGCGGATGGGGCGGCGAGTCAGTCACGCGCGGTGCCCGCCGTGACCGGGGCGTGTTTGATGGTCGAGCGCCAACAGTTTCTCGCGTTGGGCGGATTTGACGAAGGGTATGTCAACGGTTTCGAGGACCTCGACTTTTGTTGCCGGGTGCGCCAGGGGGGGGACGCCGTTTGGTATGAGGCGGGAAGCGTCATCTACCACTTCGAATCGGCCTCCGATGGTCGGTATCGGTCGGATGTCGCGAATTACGACCGGTTCCGGTCGCGTTGGGCAGAATGGCTGGCGACCGATCCCCTCGCACAGGAATGGGTCGTCGTGGCTGAGATGCCCGTGCGCCTGAAGCGGCAGTATGCGACGAGCGCGGACATGCGCCGCGAAATGGAGCGCGTAGTTGCCGATGCGACCGCCTATCGTGAGGAGTTCGAGCGGCTCCGCGTGGCATACGACGAGCAAACGGCAGCATTCACGCGGCAGGCGGAATGGGGCCACGCATTGGAGGCGGACGCCCGGCGCATCCGGCATCGCAACCCGATCCAACGCCTCATCGGCAAACTGCTCCATATGTGAGATTCCGGAGAGGGTTTTTAGCCACAGAGACACGGAGGACACAGAGAGGAATGAGAAGGATGAGGAAGGGGCTTTATGTATCCTCAATCTCTTGTTTTCTCCGTGCCCTCCGTGTCTCTGTGGCTCTATCCCAGGCGAACTAAATCGGGAGGAGATCATGCGGATTGCGGTGACGGGGGCGAATGGGCAAGTGGGGAGGGCGCTGCAACACGTTGCGGCGGAATCCGGTGATATGGAAGTAATCCCGCTCGCGTCGGCGGCGCTCGATGTTGCGGATGCGGGTGCGGTCCGCGAAGTTCTGGCCTCACTTGCGCCCGATTGCATCATCCACGCGGCGGCCTACACGGACACGGATGGGTGCGAGGTGCAGCAGGAACGCGCGTATGCCGTCAATGCGCTCGGCACGGGCTACGTTGCGGCAGCGGCGGCGGCAATCGGCTGCCCACTCGTCGCGATCAGCACAAACTACGTCTTCGACGGGCAACGTGACGAACCGTACGACGAATTCGACACGCCGAACCCACGCTCAGTCTATGCGCGCAGCAAGTGGGCGGGGGAAGTCGCCGCGCAACGAACGGGCGCGCACGTGCTGATCGTGCGAACCTCTATGGTTTATGCCGAGGAAGGACGGAACTTTATCCGTACGATGCTCGCGCTGGCCGAGCGAGGGACACCGCTCCGCGTCGTTGCAGACCAATGGGGACAGCCGACCTACGCGACCGACCTCGCGCGCGGCATCCTCGCCCTCATCCACGATCCGCTTCCCGGCGTCTACCATCTGACGAATACCGGCACGGCGTCGTGGTACGAATGGGCGCGCACAACCTTTCGGATGGCGGGGCTTGCGCCGGAGTTCAGCCCGATCCCGGCGGCGGAATTTCCTCGCCCGTGTACGCCGCCCACAAACGGCGTTCTCGTCAATCGCGCGGCCGCGAAACTGGGCATCGAACTCCCACCATGGCAGGACGCCCTTCGTCGCTGCCTCGCCAGTATGGGCCGGGCGGGGGAAACGAGTGACGAGTAACGAGATGGGCCGAATCCTTCGTTACGCGCTGCTCCGTTAGAGTTCTTCGACGAACCGGGGCGAGAGTTTGGCGAAGAAAATCCAGCCGGCAACTAGGGTAATCACACACGAGATGAGCGTGCGGGCGAGGAAATCCGGTGCGGGCCACGCATTGTTGTAGAAAAGCAAGCGATACGATTCCACGATGGACGCCATGGGGTTGATCATGTAGACAATACGCGCGGCGGACGGAAAGACATTCTTCATCGGATAGATGATAGGCGTCAGGAACCACCAGAGTGTCATGACGACATCGAGGAAATTGCGCGTATCTTTGAGAAAGACATTCGTTGCGGCGGAGATGAACGAGATACCGAGCGCGAAGCAGATCGCGGAGAAGTAGATGATCGGGAAGGCGATTACCAGACTACGGATCGGTGTATGCGTCACTGCCATAATCAGGAAGACGGTCGGCAGCGCGAAGATGAAGTTGATCATATTCGTGAACACCGTGGCGATCACCAAAACCTCATGCGGGAAGCTCACGCGTTTGATGAGATTGTCCGACCCGGTGATGATGTGCATGGATTCGAGTACGGACTGCGCAAAGGCGTTCCATACCGTGATGCCAATGATGATGAAAAGAATGAACCGATCCACGTCTGAACGGAGCAGAATCTTGAAGACGAGTCCGAAGACGAGCGCATTCAGAAGTGGGTTGAGGAGCGTCCAGACGAAACCGAAGATCGAGCGACGGTAGCGGATCTTGAGGTTCCGCGCGGTGATCTCCCGGATCAGGTCCCGGTGCCGCCAAATCGCGCCGAGGCGGAAGCGGAGACCGCGCTGCTCTTCACTTGAATACACGGGTCGGCGCTGGCTGCCGATAACCGGCACAGGTGTATTACCGGCTGGTGTGCCATTCGCTAGTGCGCTACTCACAAAGGTCCCTTCCTCTCCCAGAGGTGATCACGATGCACTCTTGAAATACGCGGAGGCGGTTATTTTCTGAGCAATCGCCGGGCCACCGCTCGAAGCAACCCGCCACGCCGCGATTGCAGTTGCCGCTCCAGGGTTTTCGCCCAGGTCGCCTGCTGCGCGTATGCTTCCCGAATCGTCTGGTATTCGCGCTCAACTTTTCGATATTCGTCATTGAGCGTTGTGTACTCCCGTTTGGAACGCTCCTGCACATCAGAGGTATGTTTCTGCGAGTCAGCGGCCTGCTTTTGCAACTCAGAGATAAC
>JBBSFO010000635.1:0-3313 GCA_038238655.1 Thermomicrobiales bacterium
GGGAATGTCGAGGGCATTCAATTTCTGGACGATTGCCTGCCCGCGCGCATCGCGACCACCGCGAAACGTCGCCAGGCGTGTCTGAAATGCTTCGTCACCGACCGCAACGAAATAGCCGAGCAGGTGGACTTCCCCCCGATCAACGGAGCATGTCAATTCGACACCGGGAATCAGCGTCATGCCCAAGCCAATCGCCGCTGCCGCCGCGCCGGCGATGCCTGCGGTTGTGTCATGATCGGTAAGGGCGAGCACGCGCACCCCGTGTGCAGCCGCCAGGGCGACGACGCGCGCGGGAGCATAGGTTCCATCGGAGGCCGTGGAATGGCTGTGCAACTCGATTGGGAAGGTCGCCGAGGGGCGTTGCCTTGCCTCAGCCATAAACGTACCCGCTCCTTCGCGTCGCGGGGGACGGTGTGAACGCCCCCACCGTGACCATGCCCCGCTACCGAGGCTCGACGATCAATCGCAGCGCGGTGCGGTCCTCGTTGTCAATGACGACATCAATGAAGGAGGGCAGACAAATGGCATTGATGCCCGTCTCCGCAAGGTAGTCGCGCGCAATCGCGACGGCCTTGACTGCCTGATTGACGGCACCGGCCCCAATTGCCTGGACTTCCGCCCGGCCCGACTCGCGGACAACACCGGCAATCGCGCCTGCCACCGCGCTCGGACGGGAGCGGGCCGACACCTTCAAAATGTCGCTGCGCGTCCCGACCGCCGCGACCTGTGTCGTCGCTGGCTCCTCCTCGGGAACCGATTCGTATGCGGGCGGTGCAGTTTGCATCACTGATTCCTCCTGATTGGCTAGCACATCGGGCGGAAATGTCGTTTCCGGCCCGACACGCAACCCACGCAGTATCCGATCCATTCTCCTCAACCCTTCCTGAAGGCCCGTCCCGTCGGCGCGCTTTCGTGTGCTGCATAATTGCGGCCACGAGCGCTACAGGTCCACATCCCACATATCTCGCCGCCAGATACCCCGCCCGCGCCGGGTTCGCCGATCCACCTCGATGATCACGGCATTAAAGGTGACCGGGCCGCCCGCCACCTCAAACCTTGCCGGCATGCCGGTCAGAAAGCGACGGAGAATCGGCTCCACCTCGCTGCCAATGATTGAGTGCTGCGGCCCGACCATGCCGAGATCGGTGACAAACGCCGTGCCGCGCGGCAAAATCCGCGCATCCGCTGTCGGGATATGCGTGTGCGTGCCGAAGACCGCCGCCACCCGCCCGTCCAGATACCATCCCATTGCGACCTTTTCACTGGTTGCCTCACCATGGAAATCCACGAGCACGATCGCATCGTCCGGCGTCCCCCGGAGTAAATCGTCCGCCGCCCGAAAAGGATCGTCGAGGCTATCCGCCAAAAAGACGCGGCCCATCAGACTGACGACACGCACCTGCACGCCGCGTACATCCACATCCATGAATCCCCGACCGGGAACACCCGGCGGGTAGTTCAGCGGTCGTACAATCGGCATCCGCGTATCCGCCAGGACGGTGATCATCTCGCGTTGCGACCAGGTGTGATTCCCCAGCGTGAGTACATCAATCCCGGCGCGGAACAGCTCGTCCGCCGTTGCGCGAGTCAGGCCGCGCCCGCCTGCCGCGTTTTCACCATTCGCGATCACGCAATCAATGTCGCGCTCCTTGCGAATCACGGGGATGAGCTGTGCGGCAGCATGGCGCCCCGGCTGACCAAAGATGTCGCCAACGACGAGGAAACGCAAGACCGGCGGCCCCTCTCCCGGTTGGGAAGGAGCCGGCCGGGAGGCTGAGGGGTTGAAACCGAGGCCGTCATCAGCGGGCATAATCCACGACTCGCATCTCCCGGATGACCGTGACCTTGATCTGGCCCGGATATTCCATCGTCTCCTCGATCTTCTTAACGACATCGCGCGCGAGGCGCATCGCCGTCAGATCATCCACGACATCCGGTTTGACGGCGATGCGCACCTCGCGCCCCGCCTGGATGGCGAAGGAGCGTTCCACACCGGGGAACGAGTTCGCGATCCCTTCCAGCGCTTCGAGCCGCTTGATATACAGGTCCACCATTTCACGCCGCGCGCCGGGCCGTCCGCCCGAGATCGCGTCTGCCGTCGCGACGATGAATGCCTCGACCGTTTCCGGCTGGACCTCGCCGTGATGCGCCGCGATGGCATGGACGATCCGTGACGAGCGACCGAGCCGCTGGGCAATCTCCGCGCCGATCAGCGCGTGCGGCCCCTCGACCTCATGGTCCACCGCCTTGCCGATGTCGTGCAAGAACCCCGCCGTCTTTGCGACATTGATGTCCGCGCCGATTTCGGCGGCGATCCCCGCCGCGATGATCGAGGCTTCCAGCGAGTGCTGAAGCACATTCTGGCCGTAACTGGTGCGGAACTTCAGCCGCCCCATCAGCCGGATCAGTTCGGGGTGGAGGCCCGCGACGCCCGCCTCGTAGGCGACGCGCTCGCCCTCCTCCTTGATGACCTGATCCATTTCCGACGTGACCCGTTCGGTCACTTCCTCGATGCGCGTCGGGTGGATACGGCCGTCCTGGAGGAGTTTCGCGAGCACGCGCCGCGCCGTTTCGCGCCGCACGGGGTCGAACGACGAGACCATGATCGTTTCGGGCGTGTCATCAATAATGAGGTCCACACCGAGCGCTTGTTCGAGCGCGCGGATATTGCGGCCCTCGCGCCCGATGATCCGCCCCTTCATATCGTCCGACGGGAGCGGCACGGCGGTGACGAGGCCTTCGGCGACGTAGTCGGGCGCGCATCGCTGAATGGCGATCATGAGGATTTCGCGCGCGCGGCGATCCGCGTCTTCCTTCACCTCGGCCTCGATCTCGCGCGTGCGGCGGTTCGCGGCGTCACGCACTTCCTCCTCGATGGAGGCAAGCAGGATGCCGCGCGCCTCATCGCGCGTCAGGTTCGAGACGCGTTCGAGTTCCGTGAGTTGCCGACCACGCAGGGTTTCCGCCTCAGCGCGGATCGCGGCCACTTCCTCCTGGCGGAGATCGAGGTCCTGATCGCGCTTTTCAATCTGAGCGGACTTGCGGTCGAGCGTTTCTTCTTTCTGCTGAATGCGGCGTTCCTGCCGCTGAATGTTGGCGCGCTGCTCCTTCTGCTCGCGCTCGATCTCCTCGCGGAGGCGCAACGCGTCATCTTTAGCGGCGAGGGTCAGTTCCCGCTCGGTCGTCTTCGCTGCTTCGATAATCCGTTCGGCGTCGGCCTGGGCTTGCATCCGTTCGTCGCGCACTCTCGTATCTTTGATGCGCGAAGAAATCTGCCAGGCCACCGCCGCTCCGATGGCAAGCCCGAGAATCA
>JBBSFO010000636.1:0-3311 GCA_038238655.1 Thermomicrobiales bacterium
ATCACCGTGTCCTTGCCGACCCCCGATGGCCCGGAAATGACGATCAAGAGGGGGCGGGCGGCATTGCGCAACGCGTCAATCAACTCGTCCGCGCGCTCATTCATGCCTTCTGGGCTGCCAAACGTCATGCGTCCTCCGCCTTCTTCCGGTTCGATGGCGCGGCACGCTCGATCGAGTCTGCCGGTTCGTCATCCGACCCTGCCATCGGCATCCGCCCCTGCCGCCACCCACCGAGCCGACCGGCGATGGTTTCGGGACCGAGTGCGGCCGCCAGCACCATGCCATTGTCCAGATACAAAAGCGATTTTGTGCGCCGCCCGGAAGTCGCGTCAATCAGCGTTCCACCGTCCCGCGCTTCTTTCATCACCCGCTTCAGGGGCGCGCTCTCGGGCGCAACAATCGCCACGACCCGATTCATCGCCACGAGATGGCCGAAGCCGATATGGATCAGTTCCGTCGCCAACCGCCCGTTGCTCCTCCGCAAAGCCCATTGCACACGGTGTACACTTCACTTGTACGCACGCTGCGCCAGAAAGGATGACTCGTGTTTGATGCGCTGACGATGCGCGCCATCGCCGACGAACTGCACATGACGATTGTCGGGGGTCGCGTCCAACGTGTCGGCCTCACGGACGAACGCACCCTGATCCTGGAAATCTTCGCGCGCGGCACGCGCTACCAGTTGCTCATCAGCGATCACCCACAGACTGCGCGCGTCCATCTCGTTACCCAACGCCTAACTGCGGACGCCGCGCGGGTCACGCCCTTTCTCCTGCTCATCCGCAAACATCTGCGCGGCGGGCGGATCATCGGCATCGTGCAACCCGCCTTCGAGCGGACGTTGGCGCTGAGTATCGTCAAGGCGCATCCGCCCGTCAAGGAGCGCGACGAGCCGCCGGACGATGACACGGGGGGCGATGACGACGAACCCGGCACACTCCCGCCCGGTTGGACACTGGACGAAACGACGCTCGTCATTGAGATCATGGGGCGCCACTCAAACGCCGTACTGGTCGGCGCGGATGGTGTGATTCTCGACGCGCTCAAACGCGTGCCGCCCGCGACGAGCCGCGTCCGCCCGATCCTGCCGCACATGGCGTACGCGGCGCCGCCACCGCAGGACAAAGCTGATCCGTCCGCGATCATGCCGGGGCAGATGCGCCATCTCTGTCTGCTTGCGGGGGAGAAAACGAGCATTGCCTCCATGCTCGTCGGCTCGCTGGGCGGCATCAGCCCGCAAGTCGCGCGCGAACTCGCCTTTCGCACGACCGGCCGGGTGGATGCGCCCGCACCCGCCTGCGATTCCAACCGTCTCGTCGCGGCGCTCCGGGATGTACTCCGACCGATGCAGGATGGCGGGTGGCAGCCCATGTTGTACGTGCGCGACGGCGCGCCCGTCGCCTTCTCGCCAACCCCGCTCATCTCCGTCGCCGCAACCCCGGCAACGACCGCCGAGGAAGACCGTTCGATCTCCGCGATCATCGCACGCTTCTTCGCCGAGACCGACCGTGCGACCGCCCACGGCGAGCGGCGCAACCGCCTCGTGCAAGCGATTGGCGGCATCGCAGCGCGCATAGACACCCGGCTCGCCGCCCTGCGGGGCGAGCTGAAGCGCGCGGAAGATGCCGAGTTGAACCGGCGCAAGGGCGAGGCCATCTACGCGGCTGCATACGCGATCGCACCCCGCCAGACGACGTTGCAGACCGACGACGGCCTCACGATTGCCCTCGACCCCGCGCTCTCACCGTCCGCGAACGCGCAGCGGTATTTCGAGCAGTATCGCAAAGCCCAACGTGCCACTGAGGGCCTGCCGGAACGGGTCGCGCAGGCGGAAACCGAGCGCGCCTACCTCGGCCAGATGTCCGCGCTCGTCGAAACCGCGACCGCCTTCGATGACCTCGTCACGCTCGAACGAGAATGGCAGGAGTACAGCGGTAGGCGCGCGACAACGCCCGCGAAGCCGCAGCGCGGCCGTCCGCGAACGCCCGCCGTGCGCCGCCCGCGCGCCTATACGACCCCGGCGGGCCACCGCCTGTTGGTCGGCCGGAGCGGGCCACAGAATGAGCACGTCACCTTCACGCTCTCCCACCCCGACGACACCTGGCTGCACGCGCGGGGCGTCGGCGGCGCGCACGTCATCGTCCAATGGAGCGCGGAGCATGTGCCGCACGCGGCGGACGACGCGCGCATCATCGAAATGGCTGCGCGACTGGCGGCCTATTACAGCAGCGCGCGGTCGGCGGGCCATGTGGAGGTGGATTTCGCGCCGCGCAGGCAGGTGCGGAAGATCGCGGGCGCTGGCCCCGGCATGGTGACGTATCGGGGCGAGCGGACGCTACGCGTCGAGCCAGTCAGCCTCGATGCGCTCGTGCAGCAGGGATCGCTCCGTCCACCCGGCGGGCGCGGGGGTGAATAAACGCCGCGTGCGTGGTATGGTTTCAGGAAGTCGTCATGCGTTCAGGGATCACATCGTGCGAGCGCCAACGGGCGCTTTCGCCAGCCATCTTCGTCGCAGCCGAGGCACGCCATGCCGATCATCCTCGCCACCAAAATCACGCTGTTGGACATTTTCATCGCGACGATGGTGCTGAAGGCGCTCTTCTTTATCTTCATCGTCTACGTCAGTCGCATGATCAAGCGTGACGACGATCTGCGCGATGCGGCGGCGGCCCCCGCGCTCCTGCGCGCAACGCCGCCGAAAGAGCGCGTCCCGATCGTTGCCTGCCCGTTCTGCGGCTGTGAATGCGCGGCATCCGTACACAAAGAAGTCGTTGCGGACCGGACGATCTATGAACTGATCTGCTGGGAATGCCACGCCGCCCTCCCCGAAACCGCCCTCGTCGCGCTGATCGAACCGACCGAATGGCTCCGCAGGTCAGTTGCCAGCGGGCAGCAAGCGGCGGGCAGCACGTAAATCTCCGGCCCTAATACTCTTTCACGAATGTCGTGTCGTGATCGCCGATGGTTCCGTAGAGGCGCGGCTCGACACGCCCTCCCCGGCCTGGGATCGCCATCAAAGGTTTCGGGTTGCTGTGGCGTCGGGGAGGGCGATTCGAGCATCGCCATCGTGAAAGAGGATAACCCCCTCCCAAGGGTTATCCTTCCGTTCTATCGGAGAAGGGATCGGAACAAAAAACTCCGAACCAAATGGTTCGGAGTAGTACATTGCGGCCCGCTACCTGCTGCCCACTGCCTGCTTCCTCGCGCTACGCCGCCAATTTCGGGCGGCGCCAGAAACGACCACGCTCGCTGCGCGGGAGCGCGTAGTACGTGCAGACCGTACCGACTTCATAGAGGGCATACATCGGTAG
>JBBSFO010000637.1:0-3306 GCA_038238655.1 Thermomicrobiales bacterium
ATCGGACGTTTCCCCCCGGGTCATGTCGCCATGCACGCATCGAACAATCGGCGGCATCTGCGTATAACGGTTCCAAATACTGTCACTTTGATCGATAAATGGCGGAAATCTTTAGAGTTATTTGTCGCTATGCACCTGAGTCCTTGCGGGTTGTGCCCAGAGTCTACTGTAAATAGATCGTCGCTTTGACAGGCGGCTATCGTCCTTCACGATCGGTAGTGCGAGAAACCGGATCGAAGGAGGAATACGATGGCCCACACACAGCGTACCGGCATGGCAGCTGCGACACAAACCATCTTGACCGATGATCCAGACTTCCTACGATTTATCGTTGAGTGGGTCAGCGGGCGCCGCTATCTCGACGTGACGAACTTCCCCTGATGCTATACTCCTCACCGAAGAAACGGCAGCGCGACGCGCGGTATTAGTGGGACCGATTGGGGGGTTGCTATGTCAATCAGCTACGATGACATCATCATCGGCGCGGGATCAGCGGGAGCTGTCCTGGCCGCTCGTCTCACCGAGGATCCCGCCCGCCGGGTCTTGGTTCTGGAGGCTGGCCCGGATTACCGGAGTGTCGAAGAGATCCCCGCATCGCTGCGCAACGGGCGGCGCATCGCCGGTACCCACGACTGGGGCTTCGTGGCCGAGATGGTCCCAGGTCGCAACTCCCCCTATGCGCGTGGCAAGACGATTGGCGGATCCTCGTCGGTCAACGCATCCGTGGCGTTGCGCGGTGCGCCGCAGGATTATGACGAATGGGCGGCGTGGGGCAACGACGAATGGGCATGGGAGCGCGTCCTGCCGTTCTTCCGTCGTCTTGAGGATGACCAGGATGTACGGGATTCCTTCCATGGCACCGCGGGACCGATCCCGGTGCGGCGATGGCGTGACGAGGAGTTGATTCCGGCACAGCGGGCATTCCTCGATGCCGGTCGCACACTCGGCTTCCCGGTGACGACGGACCACAATGCCCCGGACGCGATCGGTATCGGCCTTGGTCCTGCCAATCTGCGGGACGGCGTGCGTGTCTCGACCGCGATCGGCTACTTGCTCCCCGCCCGACAGCGCCCCAACTTGACCATCCGCGGCGACTGCCTGGTTGATCGCGTCCTGTTCGACGGTACGCGTGCCGTGGGGGTGACCTTCGAATGCAACGGAAGATCGGAGGAGATGTTCGGACACCGGATCACGCTCGCCAGTGGAGCGATCGGATCGCCCGCGATCCTGCTCCGCTCGGGGATTGGCCCGCGCGCTGATCTCAACTCATTGGACATCGCGCCCGTTGTGGACCTCCCCGGTGTCGGCGCGAACCTCATTGATCATCCAATGGTTGGGTTCCGCCTGATGGCGAACGATGGGACGGCGAACGATGACACCCCCTTCTGGCAGGTCTTTCTCCAATACACTGCACCGGACTCCGCCGAGTGGAAAGACATGCAAATCACCGTGTTTCAAGGCCCACAGCAGCCGGCGCTTTCCCTTGGGGCGGCGCTCTTACGTCCCCGCTCGCGTGGAGTCTTGCGACTCGCCGACCGGGACCCGCACACGCAACCCGACATCCGCCTGAATCTCGCGGCGGATCCTGAGGACGCACGACGACTGGGTGAAGGGATCCGTCTGCTCTGCGCGTTGGCCACAACGCCGCCGATGACCGGGCAGTACACGGGTGTCGCCACGCTCAAGGATGGCAGAGAGATGACTGTGGCAGAGATGGGCATCGCGCTTTCCATACCGGGGGCAATGGCTGACTATGTGCGACAAACAGTCTCACACTACGTCCACCCGGTGGGTACTGCGCGGATGGGAGCTGACGGTGATACCGGGGCCGTCGTGGACCAATATTGCCGGGTCCGTGGCGTGGATGGGCTGCGGGTGGTAGATGCCGCAGTCATGCCGAACGTCCCACGCGCAAATACCAATCTCACGTGCATCATGATCGGCGAGCGCGTCGCGGACTGGATGCAGCAGGAATCGAAGGGTAGACCGACAGGCAGATGAGGTCATAAACGCACTGTTCGCTGATCGCACGGCGTGGAGGAATCTACAGAACTTCGCGGACACAACCGTCTTGCGCTGATGATTGCGGTGTCATAGGCTTCATGCAGGTGCAAGAGGAGACGCGCACGATTCCCTGGCCGTATCTCGGTCCGATAAGGGAGGTGGCATGATGGCGGAGCCTGGCTATGCCGATGCGATCAGCGCGCACTATACCGGCGGTGACCTCGCCACGGTGATCTTGTCTGGCCTGCGCGCCATGGGTAAGGATGCGGATCATCCAACTACCGATGATCTCGCACCCGTGGACCAGTTTCATCTGCTTGGCAAGCCGGCCACCCTCGCCCTCGCGCAGCGCGCCGATCTCCGTGCAGGTATGCGCATACTCGATCTCGGCGGCGGCCTCGGCGGCGCGGCCCGCACGCTCGCCAGCACGTTCGCCTGTCATGTGACGGTTCTCGATGTGACGCAGGAGTTTTGTCTCGTCGGCGCGATGCTGACTGCCCGCATGGGCCTGAGCGACCTTGTCACCTTCCGCCACGGCGACGCCACGGCCATTCCTTTCCCCGACGCCGCCTTCGACGCCGCGTGGTCGCAACAGTCGACCATGAACATCGCGGACAAGGGGCGGCTCTATGCCGAGATCCATCGCGTTCTGCGACCGCAGGGGAAGTACGCCTTCCAGGAGGTGCTGGCGGGGCCGGTGCAGCCTATCCACTTCCCGGTGCCGTGGGCATCCGACCCGGTGCTCAGTTTCCTCTCTCCCGCCGACGAGATGCGGTCGGGATTGCGAGCGGCGGGCCTGGCAGAGGTCATGTGGGTGGACATGACCGAGGAGGCAGTGGCCTTCGCCCGCGAACGGGCAGCCGTGGCGGCGAAGCAGCAGGGGCCGCCGCCACCGCTCGGTATCCATCTCGTACAGGGTGCCGATATGGCGACGAAGACGGCGAACTCGAACCGCAACTACTTCGAGCAACGGACTGGGCTGGCACAGGGTGTATTCGCACGGTTGTGATCGGGCGCAGTACTGAACGCGGCGCGCGACAAGCGTCGATTTCTCCTAGCATTGATTCGCACGATCTGCTACACTCATATTACTAGAGAGAATATCCCTTCTGAGTAGTAGAATAGCAATATGACGACCAAGAACGCGCCCATTACCGCCCCACAACTCGCGAGTTTCACTTCACGAAAGGTGACAGGCCTCGCCGACACCTTGCACGACGCGGTTCCTGACTCGCTCACGGCATGGATGACACGCTACCTCACCTTCGCCATCGTCGGTGTCCGCTCCCCCGCCGTCGCCGA
>JBBSFO010000638.1:0-3299 GCA_038238655.1 Thermomicrobiales bacterium
AGAAGCGCGAGATGCTCTACAGCCAGGTGCAGCAGACCTATCTCGACGACGCCCCGCAAGTCTTCATCGCCTATCCGCCCGCCACCGCCGGTTGGCAGACTTACGTCTCCGGCTTCAGCCTCGACACCCTTTCCTTCTATCGCTTCGAGGATGTCCGGGTGAATAAGTGATCGGACGTTGACCAACGTTCCTGGTGTGGCAGGCTTCCGGCCTGTCATATCACTGTTTTCGCCTGTTAACGGCGGGAGGAGAGACTGGCATGGGGAGCGAATACCAGCGTCCGGCGATTGGTGTCCTCGTCTCGCTTCGGCCATCCGGGCTTGGCGCGGATGTGGACGCGGTGGTCCGGCTCTTTGCCGAACGAGCGGTGGATGCGCTCGACGTGGCCGGTGGCGCGCCGACATTGATTGATATTGGCGCTGAGGGGCGAGGCGTGCCGGAAGCGTTGACCGACCGGTTTGCGGGGTTGCTCATCATGGGTGGGGCGGACGTGGATCCTGCCTTCTACGGAGAAACGCCACATCCGACGACCTATGGCGTGGACGCTGATGCGGATCGCTACGAGATCGCGGCAGTATGTGCCGCACTCGATCACGGCACGCCGATTATCGGCATTTGCCGGGGTCTGCAAGTCCTCAATGTGGCCTGTGGTGGCAACCTCGTGCAGGACCTCGGTGCGGAAACGCCGCACCACGGACCGCCGGACGCGTTCATGGTGACACAGCGGGTACGTGTGGATGCCGAATCGCGGCTCGGGCGCATCCTCGGTCGGCCCGAGGTCGCGGTGCGGACAGGGAACCATCAGGCCGTTCGGGGCGTTGCGAAGGACTTCACCGTCGTCGCTCGCGCCGACGACGGCGTAGTCGAGGCGATCGAGCACGTCACCGCCTGGGCAGTCGGCATGCAATGGCACCCGGAAGACCCGGATGCCGACGCGCGCGACCTCGCCGCCATTGCCAGCGCACTGGTTGAACAGGCACGCAAGACCGCCCGCATCCCTGCCAGGAGCGCCGCCGCCAACCGTTAAGAGTGTCATCATCGGGTTTCTCACATCGTGGGCATCGGAGGCGGAGCGAGGCATGCGGCTGTATTTGATGGTAGTGGCGACCTCCGGGCCGGAGCGCGATCCGGTGCCGTGTTATCTGATTCGCACCGATGATGGCACGAATGTCCTGATTGATACCGGCTTTTCGCCGGAGATGATCGCGATGTCGCGGCAAGCGGGCGATACGCGTCAGCAGATTCGTGACGTCGTGCCGGTCACGGAGCACCTCGCCGCGCTCGGCATCGCCCCCGACGAGATCCGCTACCTGATCGCGACGCATTTCGACCCCGATCACGCCGGGGAGCACGATGCGTTCCCGAATGCCGAAATCGTCGTCCAACGCGCGCATTTCAAGATCGCGAAGCAGGGGACGGATCGCCGTTACGCTATCAATCAGCCGCATTGGGACGCACCCGGCCTGTGCTATCGGTTCGTGGATGGCGATACCGAACTCCTGCCCGGCATCGAATTGATCGAGACGAGCGGACATGTGCCGGGCCATCAGTCGGTACTTGTCCGCCTGAAGGCAACGGGGCCGGTACTCCTGACAATTGATGCCATCAACCACGCGGGCCAGCGCGACCCGGAAACGCGGACGGTCGCCGGCTACGATGTAGACGAGCCGAGCGTCCGCGCCAGCACGCGCAAGCTGCGCGACATCGTGGAGCGCGAGGATGTGCGGCTTGTCATCTATGGCCACGACCGCAAACAGTGGCCATCGCTGAAAAAAGCGCCCGACTATTACGACTGAGGCTGACTCACCCCGCCCGTGTGATCGTAACTCTGGCTGAAGAACAATGCCGTTTGAACTACAGAAGCATAGAAGACACAGAGAAAGGGATGCGATTTTCTTCTCTTTCCTCTCTGTGCCTTGGGTGTCTCCGTGGTACGTCCGGCCCCTACGTTCCGGTGCGGTCGAAGTGAGGGAGAACATTGGAAAGGAAGAGTTCAAGACCTTCGGTGCGCGGGAAGTCGAGGAAGTTAAGTTGCATGTGCCGCACGCCGACGCCGGCGAACTGCGCGATTTGCCGTGTCACTTCGTCCGGATCGCCACTGACCACATGGACTTCGCCCCGATGGCCCATGAACCGGCGGCGAATGAGCCGTGTGGGGTCGTGGGAAAGGCTGATGCCCATGTAGCACGTTGGCACAATCGTGCCGGGATCGCGGCCGATGGTGCGGCAATGGTCGTGGAGGACGGTGAGTTTGCGTGCGTACTCGGCAGGGGAGTAATAATCACAGTTCCACCAGTCCGCGTGTTGGGCGACGACCCGGAGCGTCCGTCGCTCGCCCCCGCCGCCGATCATCAGTACGGGCGGCGGTGTGGGTTGCGGCATGCAGTACGCGTCTTCGATCCGGTAGTGCGCGCCGGTAAACGTCGCGGGGCTACCCTGCCAGAGCATTTTCATGATTCGCGCCGCCTCGTCCAGTTGCTCGACGCGCACGCGACCCGTGGGGAATGGGTAGCCATAGGCGTGATGCTCGCTCTCCGCATCGCCTGCGCCGAGGCCAAGAATGAATCGCCCACCGGTGAGGAATTGGAGTGTTGCGGCGATTTTGGCCGTGAGCGCCGGGTTCCGATACCCCTGCCCGAGGACCAGCGTGCCCCATCGCAGTCCGGAGTGTTGCCCGGCTAGATAGGCGAGCAAGGCAAAGCACTCCATGATTGGCTGCTCGTCGAACTGGAAGTGGTCAATAATCCAGCAGGAAAGCTCGTGCTCCGAAGCCACGCGCAGGAGGCGTTCGTTCGTTGCCATCATCTCCGGCACGCTGCCACCGTGCGGCGTTGGTCGGATCGTCACCCCGAAATCCATCGCGACCATTGTGCTGCTCCTCGTCCCGACCGACGACTATCACCCGTTTTGCGGTGGAATCTCGATGATTTCCGGTGTCGCTTTGCCGGTCTTCGGGTCGAAACGGAGGATGATACCGCTGCGCGGGGCAGCGTCATCATCCTCTCCCTCCTCGTCGTCCTCGTCCTCATCCCATGGAGGGTATTGGAGCGGGGCGTCACCACGACTGGCGATGATGCGGGGGTAGTCGGCGTTCGGGGTCAATTTCCCTTTCGCGTCGAGTAGTTTGACGCCGAACTCCCACTCATCGCCATAGTCAAAAAGCAAAAGGAATTCCTTCTTGCCTGTCTTGCCAGGATACGGCACCTCATGGATGAGAATTTCGTCCACATCGGGCGCGTCGTTTTCGAGGAAATCGCCGAGCAATGGGAGATCAAGCCCCGCGAGTCCGGGCGGGAAGA
>JBBSFO010000639.1:0-3261 GCA_038238655.1 Thermomicrobiales bacterium
AACGGCGCGATGCTTGCGGGAATCGCCCGGGTCATCAAAGCCCGCAGCCCGCAGACACGGGTGATCGCCGTACAGGCCGTCGGTGCGCCCGCGATGGTCGAATCGTGGCGGGCGGGGCGGGTCATCGTCCACGAGCAGATGCAGACTATCGCCGATGGTATCGGCGTGCGCGTGCCTGTCCCGGAAGCGCTCGCCGACCTGCGTGGTCTCGTGGACGACGCGCTCCTGGTGCGCGACGAGACGATTATCCAAGGGATGCGCCTGCTCCATCGCCACGTCGGGGTGGTTGCGGAGCCGTCCGGAGCGGTCGGTATCGCCGCGATCCTCGAACATCCTGCACTGTTCCGCGACCAACTCGTCGGGACGATCATCTGCGGCGGCAATCTGACGGTGGAGCAAATGCACGCGTGGTTGTGAACCATCTCGCTCTGTAACAATCTTGCCATACAGCGTCACGACTGCGGAGAAATCCCCGATGTATTACGAGATTTACGATACCGAGACGCGGAATCTGCTTGTGGACACACGGACACTGGCGAAAGCCCTCGCTGTCGTGCGAGCGACCGTCGAAAAGCATGGACCGGCGGCTGTTGCGACATGGTTGCTCGTAATGGATGCTCGTAGAAGATGACGACACCGGAATGGATGGTGGCCGATCAATCGCGACGGGTGAAGACCTCGCGCGGCTTGCCGTGAGACCGCAAGCGGTCGTTGCCCGAAGTCATAACTAATACCGGCGTCACATGAAAGGCATCTTCTTGACCACCACATCGCTCGCCAACGATCTCCGGCCCCTGCTTTCCCCGGATGCGCTCGTGACCGACGCGGCGGCGCTGCCCGCATATGGGCACGATTTCTGGACGCAGCGGGGCACACCGGGCATCGTCGTGCGGGCGGCGCGGGCGGAAGATGTCATGGCGACGCTCCGGTACGCGGCGGCGCGCGGTATCGCGGTCGTGCCGAGGGCGGCGGGGACGAATGTCAGCGCCGGATTCCTGCCGACGCCGGAGCGGATTCTGCTCGATCTGCGCCCGATGAACCGCGTGCTGACGATTGACACCGAGCGGCGCGTGGCGGTCGTGCAACCGGGCGTCATCAATGGCGACCTTAATGCGCGTCTCGCGCCGCTCGGCTTCTGCTTTTCGCCCGATCCCGGCTCCGCCGCGATCTCCTCGATCGGCGGCAATATCGCCGAGAATGCGGGCGGCATGCATTGCCTGAAGTACGGCGTCACCGACGATCACGTCAACGCGGTCGAGTGCGCCCTGATCGGCGGCGACACCATGCGCCTCGCGGCGGGAGATAGCGGCCCCGACCTGCTCGGCCTCTTGATCGGCTCAGAAGGGACACTCGGCATCGTCACGGAAGCGACAGTCGCCCTGCGGCCCCTCCCCACCGTGACGCGCACGCTGCTGGCGATCTTCGACGACGCGGACGATGCGGCGGCGGCCGTTTCGGCGACAATCGCGGCGGGGATCATCCCGGCGGCGATGGAGTTCTTCGACCGGGCGGCAGTCGGCTTCTTCGACGCCTTCACTCCTTCAGGCTCCGGCTCCGGTTATCCCGCCGAGGGCGAAGCCTTCCTGCTCATAGACCTCGACGGGAGCGAGGAGGAAGTCTCGCGGGACATGTCCGGGATCGAACCAATCCTGCGACGCGGCGCGCGGGCTGTCCATCGCGCCGATGAAGACGCGGCGCGGGCGGCGCTCTGGAAGCCGCGGATTGACGGCGCGCTGGCGCTTGTCGCGAGCGGGCGCGGCTTCTTCATCTGCGACACGACCGTCCCGCGCGAGCGCATCCCGGAGATGCAGCGCGCGGTCGTCGCAATCGGACGGCGCTCCGGCCTCCAAACGCTCACCCTCGGCCACGCGGGCGACGGTAATATCCACCCGATTATCCTGTTCGACAAGGACGACCCGGCGCAGGTCACGGCGATGGAAGAGGTGGACGACGCGGTCGTGGCGACGGCCCTCGCCCTCGGTGGCACGATCACGGGCGAGCACGGCATCGGGAGCGAGAAGCGGCGGCAGATGCGCCAGCGATTCTCGCCAGCGGAAATCGCCGCGATGCGCGCCGTCAAAGCCGCTTTCGATCCGAATGGCCTGCTCAACCCCGGCATCCTGCTCCCTGACCGCACCCCTGATGAACCGGCATTGCCTCGGTTTGCTGGTACGATGCGCGATCTCATCACCGTACGACGAACCGGACGCGCGTGGGCGGACGATACTGCCTTGCGCGCATCTCTGCCACCGACAAGCGATGCAGAGATCGCGCTCGATGCCGAGAACCTGACTGTGACCGCGAACGCCCGGACGCCCCTCTCTGCCCTGTACGAAGCACTCACAGTGTGCGGCTTCCGTTGTGCGTTGGCGAACAAGGAAGGCAGAGAGGTCGCGGATGCTATCTCCGGAGAAGATGACCGTGCCGCCGCACGCGACGCTCTGCTTGCGGTCGAAGCGACGCTCAACGACGGTCAGGCAGCGCGCTTCGGCAGCAATGCCGTCAAGGATGTTGCGGGCTACGACATGAAGCGGCTCTTCATCGGCAGTGGCGGCGCGTTCGGTCTGCTGGAGACGGTGACCTTGCGCGTCGTGCCCGACCGCTCCTGATGTGGCACGACTGCTATCCCGACGTCTCAAACGATCAAAAAGAAGTAAGTAGTGGGAACGACGACGGCAAGCACGTTTATAATCCATCGCGACGGGTCAAACGCCGGTAGCGAAGACCAGGAACAAGAAACACCCCGCTACAGTCACGCCAACTGCGACGCCGTAAGACACGACCGTGCGAGAGATGGATTGGTACCGCCGTGCGATCATGTAAAGGGTCGGGGGTGAGGTTTGACCAACCTCTGGCGACAAGCAGATTTCCTCAAACTCTGGGCGGGGCAAACGGTGTCGCAGTTTGGCTCGCAGATTACGGTGCTCGCGTTGCCGCTCACCGCCGCGCTGACGTTGCACGCGAGCGCGGCGAATATGGGTTTCCTCGCGGCGGCGAGCACCGCGCCCTTCTTGCTTTTTGGGCTGTTCGCCGGGGTCTGGGTGGATCGCCTGCGCCGTCGCCCGATCCTGATCGTCGCGGACATTGCGCGCTTCGGTCTGCTTGCGCTTATCCCCGTCCTGGCGCTGTTCGATGCGCTCACGCTCCTCGATCTCTACGCGATCGCGTTTCTGGTTGGGATTCTGACCGTCTTCTTCGAGGTGGCGTATCAGTCATTCCTCCCTGCCGTCGTTGGTCGCGCGCAACTCGTGGACGGCAACA
>JBBSFO010000640.1:0-3260 GCA_038238655.1 Thermomicrobiales bacterium
CCTTAACCATCTCCTGAAAGGCCGCTGAGCTATAGAAGGACGTTGCTGCTTCCTCCGACTCCCACACCTCGACAATGCGCCAGCCGCCCTCCATCGGCCCGCTCAAATGGACAAGCGATCCCGGTGGCGGGCCGGGGAGATTCAGCATCCGCATCGCTTGGTCATACCCTTGCTTCGTCCAGCCGCGAAGCTCGTGGACTTGTGCAATGGCCATGGAGGTACCTCCTGTTTGGGTGAACGACGACCACATCGGTGACACACTAACTCTATCACTCGCCGTCAATAGCACCGAGGTAGCGTCCCCAAACACCCGCTCAATACTTCAGCTATCTATCGTCAGTCCTGTCCATTTGGAGTGCACCCCATTCTGATGTCAGTCATCCTATCCTGTCTGCGTCAGGATAGAGTTTATCTCGGCCTTTTCTGGCGTGGCGGCCGCCGCGTTGTGCATCGAGCAATCGGAGGAGTGGCTCGGCGGGCGACGCTACCTCGACATCGGCGATCTGTCCCCTACTGTAGACCGCCTCCAATGACTGTCGGGGCATACCCGGGCCGCTGGCGCGATATTCGCCCTCACCGCATGGACGGAACAGCGAGCGCATGTACAGCGCGGGAAGCTTGCTGTAAACTCGCGACGTCGTCCACAGGACCCGAAAGGAGTCGCGCCATGCAAACTGTGGTCTCCATCGCTGACCTGCCGCCCTTGGAAGGCCCCAAGGGCGTGGTTCCCGGGCGGTTCTTGCTTGAAGGCTCCCGCTTCGGCCTCGATCATCTGACGCTCGTCCTGGGCGAGACGGCCCCCGGCGGGGAGGCGCGCCTCCACCGCCACAACTATGAGGAGCTCTTCATCGTCCATGCCGGGTGGGGCACCTACACCGTCGGCGAGGAGACCGTGGAGGCCGGACCCGGCGACGTGGTGCTCATCCCGTCCGGCGTGCCGCATCGCTACGCCAATCGCGGGCGGGAAATCCTGCGCCACACCGCGGTCCACGCGACCGGCGCCTTCGTGCTCGACTATCTCGACTGAGCACGCGCCGGCCCTGCGGTCATCCGCACCCGGCGACGAACACCTATCTTTGGGAAGGGGGACCGATGACCACGTTCGTCCTCGTCCACGGTGCCTGGCATGGCGGCTGGTGCTGGCGGCGGGTAGCGTCCCCGCTGCGGGCGGCGGGGCACATGGTGTACACGCCCACCCTCACCGGCCTGGGCGAGCGCGCCCACCTCCTCGCGCCGACGATTGACTTGGAGACCCACATCCGGGATATCGTCGGCGTGCTGGCGTACGAGGAACTGACGGACGTGATGCTGGTCGGGCATAGCTACGCCGGGGCGGTCATCACCGGCGTCGCCGACCGCGTCCCGTCGCGGCTCGCCTCTCTCGTCTACCTGGACGCCTTCGTCCCGCGGGATGGCGAGTCGCTCTTCGACTTGCACCCGCCGCCAATGCGCGATGGGATGCGGGCGCGCTCGGATGCCGAGGGGGAAGGATGGTACCTGCCGCCGCCACCGTCGACCGGGCAGGTGCTGTTCGGCATCACCGACCCGGCGGACATCGCGTGGGTGCGGGGCAAGCTGGGCCCGCAGCCGCGCTTGCCCCACGAACAGCCCTTGCGGCTGGCGAACCCGGCAGGGGCCGCGCTCCCGCGCACCTTCATCTACTGCAAAGACAAGGCGCCCGGGGACCCCTTCGCCGCGATGGCGCGACGCGCGCAGGAGGGTGAGGGGTGGGGGTATCATGAGTTGCCGACAGGACATGACGCGATGGTGACGATGCCGGTGGAACTGGCCGCGCTGCTGACGACGCTCGACACGACCGCTGCCCATTGGCCGGAGGACGTATCGGGCGCGACGGGGTATTAAGCCCATGTAGCGATGTGTGGAGGAAATTACAGACCTTCGCGGAAACAACCGCCGCGACCGATCGGTGCGCCCGTTTGCTATGGGGTCTGCTTGGTCACCAGGGGATCGGCATGGCGATGCATCAACTTCCACGTCCCGTCCTCGCGCCGGAAGATCTCCGTCACCCGGAGCACCTGCTGGGCAGGTTCGTCGCTGCCGGTGAAGCGCACGTCGCTCCGCTCGATGGCGACGCTGTATGCCATCTCCGGCGTCACATGGGTCGCGACGATCTCGGCGGTGAACGTGCCGCCGTTGAATCGTGACGCCGCCCAATCGTAGCGTGGCCCGACCTCCGTCCAGCCGTGCTCGAAGCCGCCGAATGCGCCGAGGATCGTCACGTCGTCTCGGTGGGAGGCCATCTCCTTTAGGGGTCGCGCATCCCCATTGACGAAGGCAGTATTGGCCGCACGCCGTCGCTCCACGACCTGCCGGAACTCCTCATCAAGCGTCAGTGTCACCATCGTTGTCCTCCATCGATGCGTTGCTACTCGTCAGACGGCAGGTATCTTGGCGCATACGAAAGACAGAGGCAACTGTTCGGGGACACCCCTGCGCAGCCGAGGTCCATGACGCCTGTTTGTCATGACGCAGACGAACTGCTACGATCGGTACCATACCTCGACCGAAGAGATCGGTGCCCTGCTCGCGGACCGCACTGGGAACAGTTGGTTACCATGCCGCGCCCACCGCCGACAAGCAAAGGAGACGTCCATGTCGCCCGAGGAGAATGAGGCCATCGTCCGCCGGGCCTTCGCGGAGGTCTGGAACGGCGGGGATCTCGCCAAGGCGGAGGAGTTCTTCGCCCCCGACTACGTCCACCACCACCCGATCGATCCGAGCATCCAGGGGGTGGAGGGACACCGACGCCTCGCGGCGATGATGCGTTCCGCCTTCCCCGACCTGCGCTACACGCTGGAGGACAACTTCGCCGCCGGGGATCGGGTCACGACGCGCTGGACAGCGCGCGGCACCCACCAGGGCGCGTTTCGCGGGATGGAGCCGACCGGAAGGAAGGCGACCTGGACGGGGATCGTCATCTCGCGTCTCGCCGACGGCAAGGTGGTGGAGGTGTGGGAGGAGTTCAACGCAGTTGGCCTGCGCCAGCAACTGATGGGCGGCGCGCCGCAGCGGTGAGCCTCGCGGGAAACCAGCGCCGAGCACGGCGCGCCTGCGCCGCGACGCGCGGTGGTCACGGAGAATCACCGCACGAAACAGGCACCATCGTCCGCTTCGGTCATGACGCCGAGCGGGGCAACGAGCAGCGCGCGGCGGTCTGTCCGGCTGGGGTGTACCTCAGCGCGACGAGAACGCCCGAGTCGTTCCTCACTCGCGATACTCCCCACTCCTCGAGACCGACC
>JBBSFO010000641.1:0-3259 GCA_038238655.1 Thermomicrobiales bacterium
AACGGTCAGCCCGTTCCCGCGCTCAGCATGGATGCGATCCATGTCGGGAATGCCAGACACGCCGAGGAGTATGCTAACGTCTCCCGCGAGGAGACCGCAAAACTGCTGCGCGAGAATGGCGCAAAGGCGGCCCAGACGATTCGTATCTTGAGCGACGAGCAACTGGACCGCACAAGCAACCTCACCGGGCGCACAATAACCGTCGAACAACTGATCCATTTCCTCAACATCGGCGAGCTGGAGCGGCATGGCACGCATCTGCATAAGGCAGTCGCGGGCTGAGAGCCGGTGTACACAGTCAGTGAAAAGGATGGAACAACGTCATTGGAGCAGCGAATCCTTTTGGGGAGCACCCTTGAGAGGGGTAGCCAAGAGGGGTCAGGTCGCCAGTATCATTTTTAAGTGAGGGAGCAGGGTGCTTGGACGCCCCGCTTGGGCCCGTTTTTATTTGACGTGGCACGGGATGTCGGCGCGGAGACGGCGACGAAGACGGGTGATTTCTCCCTCCGTCAGGCCGATGGCGCGGAGGTAGGGCACGGTGCCGCCGTACGCGCTTTCGAGGTACGCGAGGGTCGCGTCCATCGTTTCTGAGACCGCCGAGAAACTCTGGGCGTAATCCGCGCTGATCGTTTCGGCGGGCACGCCGGCGCTGCCGAGGAGCAGGGCAACGATCAGACCCGTCCGGTCCCGCCCCGCGTGGCAATGGATGACGATGCCGCCGTCCGGTGCGTCCGCAACCGCGCGGATGATGGCGGCGATCTGTTCCTGGTTTGTCGAAAGGTAAGCGGCATTGATCGCCGCCGTATACGAAAGCCCCGCCTCCTTATGCGCGACGACGGCTTTGCTGACCACCCGATCGTTGGGATCGAGCGGAAGATAGCGGGTGACGATCTCAGGGTGCTCGGTGAATGGACTTGGCTCGTCGCGCACCTCGACGGGGATGCGCAAATCAATAATCGTCCGTACGCCGTATGCTTCGAGCGCGGCGCGGCCTTGCGTATTCAACCGCCCGACCGAATCCGCGCGCACCACCGCACCCCAGCGGATCGTCCCGCCGTCGTCGGTGGCGTGACCGCCGAGATCGCGTGCGTTGTAGCACGTATCCCAGCGGAGGTGGCGTTTCGGCGTCGGCGCTGTCACCCCGCGATGATCTCCACCGGCGTGCCGACCGTGGCCCAATCCCAGATCCAGCCGGCAAAATCGGTCGGCAAGTTGACGCAACCGTGCGACATCACATGACCCCAGTTGTGGTGCCAGTATGTACCGTGGAGCGAGTATCCCTCGCCCCACGAGAGTTGGTCATTGCCGAAGTACTGGACATACGGCACATTCGGCAAGTCGTAGCCGGGGCCGATCATCTCCTGCGACAAGAAACGCTGCTGCACCCAGTACGATCCGGTCGGTGTGGCGTGGCCGACGACGCCGGTGGAAACATCGAGGTCCTGGACGAGCGTGTTGCCGTCGTAGGCCCAGAGATGCTGCTGCGCGAGATTGACGAGTACCCAGTGGCCTTGATGCGGCGTGACGCCCTGAATGGCATGAATCGGCGCGTCGCCGATCTGATCGGCGCCGTCGGGCGGATCTACCGGCGGCGCGGCGGCGCCATGCGCTACCATGCCGAGTTGCGTGATTCGGACGGTATTGTTCGCGGTCGGATCGAGCTCCAACCGACCGCGCTCGAAATACTGGACGGTCGTGCCATCCTGCGCGAATTCTTCGGAGATCGGATCGCCGAGTAGCGCCTTTTTGCTGTTCCACACGGAGAAGAAGCCGTTCGCGGTCCAGTGCGCGGACTTGGGGGAATAGAATGCGTTCGCGGGCGACGGGCCGGTCGGTTTGGGCACGATCTTGAACGATGGGACGTTGATCAGCGAGCCAAACTGCGCCGCCTCACGCCCGACGCCCGCCAGTTCCGGCGGATTCGTTCCCCTCTGGGCAATGCGCCCGTAGGTGTACCATTGCTCTTGTCCGTCGGCGGTCGCCTTCACTTCATCGAGCGGCCAACCGAGGCCGTCCGCCCCGCCGGTTTGCTCCCACAGCGGGCGAAAAGCGGCGGGGATCGTGTGCCCCGTTGGGCGAGCATAGAGCGGCGATGACGCGGCGCTCGCTGTGAATGCTGCGGGCAATAGCGCGGCAACAACGGCCAAACCTACCAATAGGCGAAGGAAAGATCGAAGCCCCCAGGACCCATTCATACGTGTACTCCTTCGTCGCCGCCCTCCCGGACGACCGTGCAGAATGACGGTGATGCGTGTATCCGTACGGAGTCAAAGATGTGCGAGAGAGGGACTCGTTTGACGTGCCCCTATTCGCTGTAAGAACGAACGATCATCCCTTTTGGTTGCGGCCTTTCTGATAATTGCCGCAACATACGGTTCCTCATCGTCGCCGGGGAAAAAGGCGTGTCATCGCGACGATTGCTCGCGCATAGGCACTGGCTTCCCCTCACCCTCGCTCGCGTCGCATCAGCACATCCCGCGCAGCGCGGACGGTGCGCACGGCGTCATCGGTACTGCCCGCCAGCGCAGTGAGGTGGCCCATCTTCCGGCCGGATCGGGGCGCCGCTTTGCCGTAGAGGTGGAGTTTGACGTGTGGTTGGGCGCACGCCGCCATCCAGTCTGGTTCGCCCTGCTCCCAAAGGTCGCCGAGTAGGTTCGCCATCGCAGCAGGGCGCAGTTGCTCCGTTGCGCCGAGCGGCAGGCCGCAGACCGCGCGTAGTTGCTGCTCGAACTGACTCGTTGCGCAGGCATCTATCGTGAAATGGCCGGAGTTGTGCGGGCGGGGCGCGATCTCATTGACGAGGAGTGCACCGCCAGGTGTCAGGAAGAATTCGACGCACGCGACGCCAACGATGCCGAGCGCGTCCAAGATACCGCGCGTAATCGCCACAGCATCGCGCGCCGTTTGCGGCGGCACGGCGGTGGGTGAGACCGTTATGTCGAGGATATGGTGCGCATGGATATTCTCGACGACGCCGAAATGCGCGAACGCACCGTCCAGCCCGCGCGCCGCGACAACGGAGACCTCCCGCTCGAAGTTCACGAATGCTTCGAGAATCGCCGTGCGACCGCCGATTGCGGTGAATGCTTCGTCCGCCTCGTCCGGTGCAGCGATCTTTGCCTGCCCTTTGCCGTCGTAGCCGAAATCGGCAGTTTTCAGTATGGCGGGATAGCCGAACGCGGTCAGGCCAGCGTGCAGATCGTCTCGTGTCGCGACAGAACGAAAAGGCGTAACGGGAAAGCCTGCATCGCGCAGAAAG
>JBBSFO010000642.1:0-3246 GCA_038238655.1 Thermomicrobiales bacterium
GGGGGCGGTGGCGTGGGCGCCCCACCCCCCCCCGCCACCCTTAGATTACCCGATCAAGTCGGTACGGTTCATCAGCCCACCCGACGAAAACGGCCCCTCCCGCAATCGGGAGGGGCCATATAGTGTCCGGATCGGACTCGGCAATTAGCCGTTGTCGCCACCCTCGCGGCGCGGGCCACGGTCGTAGCCACCGCCGCCATTCGGGCGCGGGCCGCGATCGAAGCCACCGGGGCGGGGGCCACGGTCCATCCGCGCCGCTTTCGGCGGCGGCATCTCACCGGTGAGCACCGCCTTGCGCGAAAGGCTGATCTTCCCCTGCGGGTCAATGTCCGTCACCATTACGTTGATCTCATCGCCGAGATTGACGATGTCCTCGACGCGCTCGACGCGGTGCGTCTCCAGTTCGGAGATATGCACGAGGCCGTCCTTGCCGGGGAAGAGTTCGACAAACGCCCCGAATGGCATGATCCGTACGACCTTGCCGAGGTAAATCTCACCGATCTTCGCTTCCGCAGTCATCCGCTCAATCATTTCTTTGGCCTGCTGCGCGCCTGCCTGATCCACGGAGGAGATAAAGACCGAGCCATCGTCCTCGATGTCAATCTTGGTGTTCGTCTGCTCGGTGAGGGCGCGGATATTCTTGCCGCCGGGGCCGATCACCATTCCGATTTTGGATGGGTCAATCCTGATGCTGATGACGCTCGGCGCATACTTCGACATCTCGCCGCGCGACGCGGGCATCACTTCCAGCATCTTGCCGAGGATGTGCATCCGGCCTTCGTGCGCCTGCGCGAGCGCCTTGCGCATGATCTCGAAAGTGATCCCCTGCACCTTGATGTCCATCTGGATCGCCGTCACGCCCTCGGCGGTCCCGGCGACCTTGAAGTCCATGTCGCCGAGGTGATCCTCGATACCCTGGATGTCCGTCAGCACCTGGTACTGGCCGTCCTCGCCGGTAATCAGGCCCATCGCCACACCAGCGACCGGGGCAGCGATCGGCACGCCCGCATCCATCAGCGAGAGCGTGCTCCCGCAGACGCTGCCCATCGAGGTGCTCCCATTGGATGAGAGCGCCTCGGAGACGAGACGCATCGTGTAGGGCCATGCCTCCTTGGTGGGAAGGACCGCGAGGAGCGCCCGCTCGGCGAGCGCACCGTGGCCAATCTCGCGTCGGCCCGGGCCGCGCATCCGCTTCACTTCACCCGTCGAGAATGGCGGGAAGTTGTAATGGTGGATGTATCGCTTGACCGTATCGGTGCCGATGCTGTCCAGCCGCTGCTCCTCGCTCGTCGAGCCGAGCGTGAGGACATTGAGGATCTGTGTTTGTCCGCGCGTGAAGATCGCGCTACCGTGTGCGCGTGGCAGAACGCCAACTTCGCACCAGATCGGACGGACTTCGGTGAGCGCACGACCGTCGGGCCGCTCGCCATCTTTGAGGATCGCGGTGCGCACCGTCTCCGCCTCCAAATCCTCGAAGGCACCCATCGCGGCACGGATGTTCACTGCCGCACCCTCTGCCTGCGCCGCGAAGTGTGCGCGAACTTCGTCGCCGAGCGCGTGGATCGCCGTCTGGCGCTGTGTCTTGTCCGGCTGATAGATTGCGTCGTGCAGCCGTGTGCCGAGGAACGCGCGCACTGCATCGGCGGCGGCCGTGTCCTTCGCGGGCAACGTGACCTCCCAACGCGGCTTGCCAGCCTTTTCAACCAGTTGCATCTGCAAGTCGAGGATTGGCTGAAAGGAGGCATGGGCCAGTTCGATGGCTTGCTGAACCGTCTCTTCCGGGAGAATATCAACCGCTCCCTCGACCATCATCACGGCTGCTTTGGTGCCCGCGACGACGACGTCCATCCGGCTATCCGCCAATTGCTCATTGGTCGGATTGACGACGAGTTTGCCGTCAACGAAGCCGACGCGTGATGCCGCGACCGGCCCGTCAAACGGAATGCCGGAAAGCATGAGCGCTGTAGAGGCGCCGATTACCGAAAGGATGTCGGGATTGTTCTCCTGATCCGCGCTGAGGACGGTGATAATCACCTGCACTTCGGAGCGGTACCCCTTCGGAAATAGGGGGCGAATCGGGCGGTCGGTCAGGCGGGCGGCGAGCGTTGCCGCTTCCGTTGGCCTACCTTCACGCTTGATGAAGCCGCCGGGGATTTTGCCCGCCGCGTACATTCGCTCCTCGTATTCGACCGTCAGCGGGAAGAAGTCAAGCCCTTCGCGCGCTTCCTTCTCGCCGACGGCGGTGGCGAGGACGATTGTGTCGCCGTACTGGACAGTGACTGCGCCCATTGCCTGCTCCGCCAGCTTCCCGGACTGGAGCGTGAGTGTGCGCCCGCCGACTTCGGCGGACACGGTGTGTACTGTTGGATAAGCCATTCGTATTTTCTTCTCTCCGGCGCTGATGCGCCTATCACGTGAATCTTCTGTGGGATTGCTCAATCCCACGCCAGGAAAGGGCGGGAAGACTCAGGGACTGGAGCATAGATGCGATCATCCCAACGCGCGGCGCGCACAGCCATGCTCCAATACCCAAGGCTTCCCCAGCCGTCAGGTTCGGTTATGTCATCGGCGCCTCCTTGCGATTTAAAACAAACGACCCAGGGGTGTCATTCCCCTGAGCCGCTCTCAGACTCGTTCCACAAACCCACAAACGACAGTGTTTGGCTGGCATCAAACCGATTCTGCCCCCACCCGGATTATCGCCGCAGCCCGAGCCGCGCGATGACCGCACGATAGCGCTCGGAATCTTTGCTGTTGAGATACGCGAGCAAACGGCGGCGGCGCCCGACGAGCTTCAGCAGCCCACGCCGCGAGTGGTGATCGTGATCGTGCATCTTCAGGTGCTCGATCAGATGATTGATTCGTTCGGTGAGGAGCGCGATTTGCACTTCGGGGGAACCTGTGTCCCCTTCTTTCGTCGCGTAATCTACGATGATGTCAGTCTTCTTCGGCTTTTGCAAAGCCATCGGCGTCGCTCCCCTCACACGTCGGCGTACCCTGCGGCTCGCCCGTCAATCAGTTAGTCGCTAGTATAGCATAGCCGCATGCGAGGCTGCAATGCTACGCGAATAGTCGGATGCCAGCGACGATCAGCCAGAGGAATATGGTGCAGAGAGTGTCCAGCGGTACTACACACCTGTTTCAACGACGAGCACGGTTTATCGGTTTCTCGTCTTCCCAATCAACCGATGATTGACGACCACATGCGACGATCCTGTCGCCCACAGACCGAGCAACGGAAGTGGA
>JBBSFO010000643.1:0-3245 GCA_038238655.1 Thermomicrobiales bacterium
ATCCGAGGCTGAAGAATCCCTGTTCCTCCAATGTCAATGTGCGCGGAAAGCCCGTCATCCTGCCTGTCACGGCGTCCGGCTGCACATGCAAGTGACTCGTCACCTCATCGAGTTGGGCGATGATGCGGTAATGCGCGCCGGGCCGGTCGCGCTGCAACTTGCTGAGATGATTCTTCGCCCCCTTCAGCAGTTGAGGGAAGACCGATGCTGGCGCGGACGATGCGGTGCCGTAAAAACGATCACCAATCCCCGCCTTGATTCCCGGAATCGCCGCGTCCTGCGCGTTTTCCAGCACCGCGAGCAGTCGTCCGCAGTGATACGCGGTCATCGGATGATCCGTTTCGAGTTGTGCCATCGTGCCCTCCTCAATCTTTCCGTGGCTTGCCAGGACGAGTTTGATCAGCGCGGCGCGTGGCCGCGTCACCCGCTGCTCCGCCTGATTGCGGCGCACCGCTTGCGCCAGCAGGCTCCACGGCACGGGCGACCCCGTGAGCGCGGCATGGAGCAATGCGCGCGGTATCGGTGGCGCGAGGTCCTTGCGGGCATCGCGTACCGTCGCGGCGGCGAGCGCGTACAGGCCGAGCGGCGGTGCGTCCTCGCCCGTGGTGTCAATGATCCGTTGCCACTCGAACCACCGCGCCAGTTGGCGCTTCACTTCCCCGAGCGTGGTGTCAATCCAATCCCGCACCACCGCCCGCCCGCCACTTCCAGACAGGGACGCGGCGTAAAACGCGGTATCGTCCATCCCAGAAACCTGCTTGCCGCTCCGCACCGAGTCAAGCAGTAGTCGCACTGTCGCCGGGTCGGGATTATTGAAGTAGTCGAGGAGCGAGAATCCGCTGTATTCGCGCGTCCAGAAGATGAAGGCCGCGCCCCCCATGATGATCCTACTCGCCCCATCGGCGAGGAGTTCATTCGCGGCCTTCGTGAACTTCTCTCCACATTCCGCGCAGGTCGGCGCGATCAGCGACGCTTCAAGGCCGTAGGACTCGAACGCATCGGCGTTGGCGGAGATGATCGAAGTCCCGGAAGTCTGCCCGCCCGGCACGCCTTTGATCTTTCCCTGCAAGCGGTCGAGCACCGGCCGCTCCTGCCCGCAGATGATGCACTGCATCACGCGCGGGGGGCTACCTTCCGAGGCGGCGGGATCGTGCTCGTTTGCCCAGAAGGCTTGCACGCTCGGCACATCAATGGGGAAGCGCGTTCCATCAATCCGAAACGTGAGAAGGCCGCCCCGATCGAAACTCTCCGAAAATTGGAGATGCGCGGCGGGATCGTTCATGAGAAATGCCAACACCGCTTCCACCGCCGGTTCGTGCGTCGCGGTCGCGCAACGCGTCAGGAGATCCATGTACTGCGCATGGCATTGGGCGACACGTTCCGGCTTCGATGTCTCCCGCGCTAACCCCAGGGTGTATTCCGCGTTGTCCGCAAGCAGAAGGGGTTTGATCCCCACCGCACGCGCCACTTGTGGGGCGAGGCGGCGTAACCCGCGCTTCGTCCGTGGGTTGGCGGGATCGGCGGTTGGCACGGGTTCGGGATTGAGCAGTTCCCCCCGACCGTTCAGTTCGATGATATAGGGAATGACCGTCTCACTGTACAGCGTGGGCGGGAGTTGGAGGCGTTCGTTGGCGTAGTCAACGAGGCGTTGTAGCAGCATTTAGCCCTCCCCCCATACCGGGAACGGCGGTGGTCGCAACGCGCCCTGTTCGAGCCGCGCCTCGAAGAAGCGGGGTGTGCCCCGCCCCGATCCGTCGGGATCATAGGCGAGATCGAGCAGCATCGCGCCGAGGTCGCCGGTGTCAGGAATCGGCTGCTCGCTGCCGTCCGGCTCCGCAAACGCGGCAACGAATTCCCGGCATCCCAGATACGGCATCGCGAAGCAGCGTCCGTCTCGCGCGCGGCGACGGAACTGATCGCGATACTTCGCAGAGTCTTCGTCCAACCCCGGCCGCATTACCATGTGCGCGTGGATCACGTACGCGACATCCCGGAGCGCGAGCGTGTGCCGCTGCGACCGATCCGCCGTTGCGTCGTATCCGCCACCATTTTTCTGCCAGCCTGCGGCGGCGCGCTCGCTGGCTCGCGTATTCACTTCATTGCGGACAAAACCCGTGTACCGGATCGGCTTCAGGATCTGAATTTCCTCGATCTGCCAACGGAACGCGGGTTTCCAGCAAATTGATTCCAGCATCCCCCGCGCGGCGGAAGGCGTCATCACCGGGTAACTGACCCGTTCGACCTTCATCTCCGGCCGGGTGAAACATGCCCAGTCGCCCCAGACTTTGAGGCTGACCGGGGTATCGTACGTTTGCATTCCTCCTCCTTTCTTGCCATTTGCGACCAGACCGCACACGACATCACACTGCACGACGGGCAAAGAACGAGTGCTCCTCGATTGTTAAGGCACGGCGTCCTATCGGAATGCGGGCGCCAGTGCTATGCCGACCTAAGATTCAGGAGAACGGAATAATTTTCTGCCCTCGCTGAACGGAGATCCCGCAGATACGAAAAAGTACGCGTCTCGCCGCCGCACGATCTCGCACATAGCCCTGCTCAATGCGATTGAGCCAATACGCGACCCCGTTCGCATCAGTAAAGAAGTTGAGCGGAAGGCCACATTGATTCGGGCGATGCGAATAGAGATGGCAGCCACGTTGGATCGAAGCACGGTGAACGATCCGCAACCCGTACGCGTTTCCATCAATGTCAACCAGCCACTCCAACCACCCATCGTCGGCGGAAGTAATTGCTTGAGCGCAGGTATCACATCGAATGCATGCAGGGCGAAGTATTTCTGCGTAGTCATGGATGTCCGAGGTATGTGGTATCATACTCATGTTACCTCTGGAGCCACGCCTGCCGCGATTGGACCTCGATAGCGGGCGATGGTTCCCTTCTTTTTAATTCTGTCTCTTACTCGTGGTTTACTATCATCTCCTCCTTCTCCACCGGGTTATTAGTAACCCGGCAATCTCCATGCTTGGCATTGAGACGGTTTCAATCCTCACTCGATTCCATATACAACTGCATTCTTGTGCTTTGCATATAGACGGAATCTCGTGCGATGCCTCTACCCTAGCATGCGAACTTCCCCATGTCAATCCCCCTTTCAAAATACGAGTCGGTCCGGGTCGGTCGCGTCCCCCGTCACTCCGCACGTCGGATCGTATTTACCGTGCCACTCACCGACACCGGGTACCAAGTCAGTAATCAATCCCTCATTGCGGTATCGCCCCGCTTCC
>JBBSFO010000644.1:0-3234 GCA_038238655.1 Thermomicrobiales bacterium
CCGGGCCACCGCGTCGGTGTTGGCAACGTACGACTTCGCGCGATTTGGCCGCGTCGTGGATGTCGGCGGCGGGCGGGGCGCACTCCTGGCGGCGCTCCTGGCGCGGCACCCGAAGATGCGGGGGATCCTTTTCGACCAGCCCCATGTGGTCGCCAATGCCGCGCAGTTGCTGCGGGATGCCGGGGTCGCGGATCGGAGCGAGGTGGTGGGCGGGGACTTCTTCGCGGCGGTGCCGGAAGGGGGCGACGCCTACATCCTCCGCGCGATCCTGCACGATTGGGAGGACACGGAGGCGACGGCGATCCTGTCGAGTTGTCGGCGGGCGATCGGCGCGGAGGGGCGGCTGCTCGTGATCGAGTGGGCGGTCGGCCCACCCAATGAGGGACGCGACGGCAAGTTCTCCGACCTGCAAATGCTGGTGGCCCCCGGTGGCCAGGAGCGCACGCCCGAGGAGTACGGCACCCTCTTCGCGGCGGCGGGGTTCCGGCTGGCGGAGGTGTTCCCGACGAAAACGGGGCATGCCATCATCGAAGGTGTCCCGGCGTAGCCACGATAAGGCTTCGATCAACGGTGCCGTGGTCCAAATGTGAGGGTTCACTACAGACGTTCGGGTTCCCGGCCTTGCGATACTGGCAATGGCTACCTTTCTATCGGACGATTTTCCAATCTTCGTCTTCCAGTCGCTTGATGACATCGCCAATCTTCATTCCGCACTCTTTCGTTTACCATCCCCGATTATCACCTGCATTATTCCACTCCCGTCAGTCGTAGCGCCATTCGCACAATCTCCGTGTCAATGCCGAAGCGCGCTGCGACAGCCTCCGCGTCATCGCCCGCGAGCGGGTGATCGGCGCGCCCGCCGTAGACGAACGATTCCATCAGTGGCGGGACGATGCCGTTGAAGCGCCAGAGTTCCTGTCCGACCACCTTCGTGAGGATGACGCGGTCGTTGAAATAACCCGTCGGCTCGTAGTCGGCGGTCGTCGCGGCGCGGTAGGTGACGTCAGGGATCGGCCGGTCGAAGAGGGTGAAGCAGTTCGGGTTCGGGTGCGGATCGCGCTCGACCTGATAGACGCCCGCGCCGTCCGGTCGCACTGTGTATGTGTGGAAGGGCGTGCGGCGCGGTTCGGCGGCATCCAGGCCGAAAGGTAACGGCAGATAGATCGGCATCCCGACATCCACGAGCCAGCGTGTGCCGTCGAGCAGGATAACAATCGCGGTGTGGCAGCGGAGTTGCGCGCCCATGTTGTTGATCGTCAGGTAGCCCTCGTAGCCGAGGGCGCGCAGCAGGCTGAAAAAGGCATAATTGCTCTCGAAGCACGTCCCGCCCGTGCCCTGCGCGACGGTCTGCCGCCAGAATTGCTCCGGCCAGCGAGGACAATCGGCGGTCTCCGGCGTCGCCGCTCGACGCGCGATGCGGGACGCGCTCTCCCACGGCACTACGCGCGTGTACGCAGTCACAAGTTCGTCGAGCAGATCGAGCGCAGGCGCGGCAGGCGCGACGCCGAGGTGCGCGAGAACGTCCCCTGTCAGGGCAGCATCGAGTGGCGGTGTCGTCATAGCGCGTATCAACTCCTATTTAAGCGTGGTGAGATCGTACGTGTACTTACCATTCTCTCATCAATCTCGGTTATCCGTCGCGTCCCGTGAGTACGTCCCACGAGCATCGCTCTGGCACAATTCTTGGTAAGAATACGGCGAACATATGATCGGCTTTTCGGGGCATAACGACAGGGAGAACAGCGATGGCTGGGACAAAAGCAACCAATGAACAAACGAACCGGACGAACGACCGGAATGCGGCAGCAGAAGATAGGCAGAGCACCGATTTGTGCGATTCGCCGATGATGGCGCACCTGATGGACGCGCTGGAAAAAGGCACGGACATCGGCCATTACGGGCGATTGGTCTTCGCGATGGTCGCACGCCACTTCCTCGATGAGGGGGAGATGATACGGCTGCTCGGCAATCAGCCCGACCACAACGAGGACGAGGCCCGCGCGCTGTTGCGGCAGGTCGAGGCGAAGGACTACAACCCGCCGAAGCGCGAGCGCATCCTCGAATGGCAGGCGCAGCAGGACTTCCCGATCTGCCCGACGCCGGACGATCCGACCAGTTGCAATCTCTACAGCGAATTGCGCTTCCCGGACGGCATTTATGACAACATCACCGACTACTACGTCCATCAGGAGCATGGCGAAGCGACACGTTAATCTCGGTGGTATGGGCTTCAGTCTGCGCGGGAGATCGCAGGCTGAAGCCCATACCACCAAATAGCGTCTTATGCAGCGTCTGCTTGCTCCGCAATCGGAGCGGGTAGTTCGCGGAGCGTGCGGACAGGCGAGCAGAGCACCCAGACGACGGCGAAGCAACCGCCGATCGCACCGATCACTAGTGTCGGTCGCAACCCGAAGACCGCTCCGAGTGTGCCTCCCGCCAATGAACCAATCGTCAGCGCGCCCGTGCTGACGAAGCGGGAGGTCGCATTCACGCGCCCGAGCAGGTGAACCGGCGTGACGGTCTGCCGGAGACTGACATTGTTGATGTTGAAGAGTGTCCCACCAAACCCGCGTGCGAACTGAGCGACCATCAAACACGGCACACTCACGATCAACGGGCCACCTGCGAGCGGGACGAGCAGGCCGCAGAAGGTCAGAATGATCAGCCCGGCGCCGATCATCGGCCCAATCCCGAAGCGGCGGGTCAGGGGCCGGGTCAGGAATGCGCTGCAGAGATAGCCGACATTGCCCACCGCAAAGGTCAGGCCGAGCAACCCCGCGCCGATCCCCAGACGGAGTGCGTAGAGCACGAAGACGGCGAACAGCAGGCTCCCGAACATATTTACCGTGCCCGCACTCGCCATCGTGGCGCGCAGGATCGGATCGTCCAGCACAGCGTGCAATCCCTCGTTAATCTCCGTCCAGACCCGCCGCCGCGTTACTGACGATGTTGGAGGCGGCTCCGGCGTGCGGATACGGCGAAGAAACAGGACGGAGACGAGAAACGAAAGGGCATCTGCGGCGATGGCGCCAGGCGCGGTGACGAGTTGCACCAGCACACCCGCCACACCCGGCCCCGCGATCTGCGCCGCCGAGCGGGTTGTTTCCAATTTGCTGTTGCCGTCCACGAGTTGCGCGCGACCAACGACGGCAGGGAGGAATGACTGATACGCCACCTCGAAGAAGACGGTCAGAATCCCAACCAGAAACGCGATCGCGTAGAGATCGAGGAGCG
>JBBSFO010000645.1:0-3233 GCA_038238655.1 Thermomicrobiales bacterium
GCACCGTTCATTTATTATCAGTTCTGATAGAATCGCGGCGAGCCGAAAGAACCGCGAGGTGCGACCGATGGCCCGTGTGACTCGTATCGAACCGACGACCGATCTCCGCCCGATGGGCGAGGGAACGTACACCCGCGCGCATGCTGAGCGCACTACCGACATCATCGGCGGTGATGTCTCGATTCATCAGCGTGACACGGCGCGTCTCGGCGTGATTGCGATGCGCCATCGTACAGTGGGAGACGCGTGGCGCATCTTCGCGGCAGTCGCGCTCTGTCTCACCGTCACGCTGCTACTCAACACCAAATCAGTCGTCAAGGTCGCGGACGAACAGCCGGACGGCCCGGCGCGGTCAATCATGCTCGCGAGCGCGCGCGGCCTCGACGCTGTTGCCAGCACGCTCCGGTTCGACCGGATGAACGCGTGGATTGACGGCATACTCAACCGTCAGGACGAAGCGCCAACGTTTGGCCCCATCGCTGCGAATCCTCCGGCAGCCACTGTTGCCTCCCCCGTCGTGGTCGCTCCGCCCACCGACGACCGGACGGCCCCCGCATTGGAACCAGCCGATACGACAACGGCGTTGCCACTCGGTCCGCCACTGCCGCCACCACCGGCGCTACGCGCAGTGACGGCCGCGAATCCGCTGCGCGTGTATGTCGCGGGTGATTCCTTCGCTACCTGGATGGGCTACGATTTCGCCGACTACGCGAAGCGCGACGGTGTACTCACGTCGCTGCTGGATTTCAAGATTTCCTCCGGCCTCGCACGGCCCGATTACTTCGACTGGCCCGCTCGCCTGACGCAGGCGATGGCGAACACCCCGCCCCCGGAGGCGGTTGTCTGGTTCTCGGGCGCGAACGACTACACCGATATGCGCACCGATGCCGGTTCGCTCACGCGCGGCACGCCGGAATGGCTGGCGGAGTATCGTAAGCGGGCCGGCGAGGTAATGGATATCGTCGGGAAGCGTGGCGGGCAGATGTACTGGGTCGGCCAGCCGATCATGCGGGACAAGGCGCGCTCGAAAGTCGCGGTGGACATCAACACCGTCGTGGCGGTAGAGGCGCTCTCTCGCCCATGGGTGCATTACCTCGACATCTGGGCGATGTTCACGGACAGCAACGGCAGCTACGCCGCGTTCCTACCCGACGCCAGCGGCGAACTCGTGCGCGTCCGCCAGGAAGAAGGCATTCACCTGACCCGCAGCGCGACGACCTGGGTCTCCGACCGCGTGTATGAGGCGATGCGGCGCGACTTCAAATTCCCCGCGCCATAACGACGGAAAGATGAACCACCAGAGAGAGAGACTTAACACAGAGGACGCAGAGAGGGATTCATAATTTTCTTTTCTCTGTGCCCTCTGTGTCCTTTACGGTCTCTGTGCTACTCCCCGTTCCCAGTGTCTTGTCGGTCCAGCGCGTCCCGGTCGAAACCGGCGATGCGCTTGTAGTCTGCTGTGATCGCCTCCATCTCGGCGCGTGAGATAACCGATGCGAGGTCGTCGAAGCCGTGCGGGGCGCGCTCCTCGACGAGTTGCATGATCCGCTCCGCACCCTGCGTCCGATTACTGAGCGTAATTTTCGCGGTCATCGGCAGGCGCTGCGCCTCGTACGCGCGCAAGGCGGCGGGAATCTCCGTGGTAGTGGCAAGGGCATCGGTCAGCGCGCGGGCATCAAGGATCGCCTGCGACGCCCCGTTCGAGCCGACCGGCCACATCGGATGCGCCGCGTCGCCGAGCAGCGTCACCGGCCCGAAACTCCAGCGGTCGAGTGGGTCGCGATCCACAAGCGGATACTCATAGACCGCTTCAGCCCGACGAATGATGTCCGGGATGTCGAGCCAATCGAATTGCCAATCGGCGAACGCGGGGAGGAAGTCGGCGAGGTTGCCCGGTCGGTTCCAGTCCTCCCGATTGTGGAGCGTGCTCTTGTCGAAGCGCCGTTCGGCGACCCAGTTGAGCAAAAAGTCGCCCCGTTCGTCGGCAGTCGGGGTGATCGGGTAGGCGACGAATTTCTGGTCGGCGTGGCCCGCCATGAACATCGAACGACCGGAAAGGACCGGCGCGCACCGCGTCGTGCCGCGCCAAAGGATTGCGCCGTTCCAGATCGGTGGCCCTTCGTCAGGGTACAATTGCTGGCGCACGGCGGAGTGGATGCCGTCCGCGCCGATCAGCAGGTCGGCGGTTTCGGTCGCAACCGACTCGCCTGTGCGACGGTCCACGAACCGCGCCGTCACCGCGCCGTTCTCTTCGCGCGCGAACGACGCGAGGTGATGGCCCGTGTGGAGATGCGACGCGCCTAATCGTTCCCGCACAGTGTCGAGCAGCAACATCTGAAACCGGCCCCGATGGATGGAGATTTGCGGCAACCGATAGCCCGCCGCAAGCCCGCGCGGTTCCTGCCAGATCGCCTGCCCGAACGTGTTGTAGTAGCACAACTCCTGCGTCTGGACGCCCATGGCGACGAGCGCGTCCAATAGCCCGAGGTCCGTCAGTTCACGCACCGCATGGGGCAGCAGGTTGATCCCGACGCCAAGCCCCCGCACCTCCGATACCGACTCGTACACATCCACCGCGACGCTCGCCGCGTGCAGCCGTAGTGCAGCCGTCAGCCCGCCGATCCCGCCACCAATCATCAGTGCTCGCATAGTTTCCTACCTCCACGTACGGAGAAGATCAGGTGACGCTGAATCCGCCGTCTACCGTGATCGTCGTGCCAGTCGTCCAGGAGGATTCGTCCGAGACGAGGAAGATCGCCGCGCCGACCATGTCGTCCGGTCGCCCGGCACGACCGAGCGGGATGCGCTCGACGCGACCGGCGAGCAGTGCCGGCGTTTGGAAGATGCGCGTCGTCAGATTCGTCTCCACCAACCCCGGCGCGATGGCGTTGACACGAATGCCGTGCGGCGCGAGTTCCAGCGCCATGCCGCGCACGAGCATCGCCACGCCCGCCTTCGCCGCCTGATAGTGGACGAGATCGGGTTGCGCGCTGTGGGCGCTCACGGATGAGGTTGCAATGATGCTCCCGCCCGTGCAGCCCTGGACCATTGCCCGTGCTGCTGCCTGCCCGACGAGGAACGGTCCTTTGAGGTCGGTATCGAGCACCCAGTCCCACATCGCCTCGTCAATCTCCAAAAAGGGCACACGGCGGTGTGTCCCGGCGTTGCAGACGACGATGGAGAGTGGGCCGAGCGCCGCTGCCTCTGCCATCATCCGGTTCACCTGCGCGGCA
>JBBSFO010000646.1:0-3227 GCA_038238655.1 Thermomicrobiales bacterium
CGATGACATGCTGCAAACAAAGCACCGCATCTCGCACGGGGAGTTCGAGGTGCTACTGCGCCTCTCATGGGCACAGGACAACCGCATGCGGTTGCGCGATCTGGCCGATGCAAGTGTGTTGACGCGCAGTGGCATGAGTCGCTTGGTGGACAGGCTAGTACAGGCAGGGTTCGTGGCCCGCGAAACCGCCTCGGAGGACGCGCGGGGCGCGTACGCGGTGCTGACCCGCGAGGGCAAGCGGAGGCTGAAAGTAGCCGAACGCGACAATATCGCGCTGGTGCGCGAGCACTTCCTTAACCTCTACAGCGAGGAAGAGTTGCGGCAGATGGGCGGCTTTTGGCAGCGCTTTCTCGATACCGACCGCAGCGCTCCTCCAACGCACATTAAGCCAAGAGTCGCGTGACACAGATTTGAAGCCATCTTATAAAGGTTGCCGGAGCAGGATGAGGATACAGCCGAGATGCACGAAACCGCGATAGTTCTCGACGTGCCGCTCATACCGCACCACCAGGCGGCGGAAGTTGCCCAGCCAGGCGAATCCTGCCCAGAGGGCACCCGGCTCGATCTTCCACCGCCGCTTGTACCGCCTGAGCACCCTGGCGTCCTGCGTCTTCGGCTTCATCCGATTTACGGTGGGGCGCGCATCGCGATGCCTTGGGTCGCCAACCGCGCGTCCAGCGGATCGGAGTCGTACGCTTTGTCCCCGATCAGGCGCTCCGGTACTGGCTCGACGAAGCGGGCGGCGATCACGGCATCGACGAGGGTGACTTCGTGCGGCGAAGCGCTCGCTGTGCAAACGGCGATTGGAAGACCATGACGGTGTGCCACTACCATGAGCTTCGTACCCTTGCCCCGCTTGGTCTTACCCACACATCCGCCCCTTTTTTGGCCCCGACGAAGGTGCCATCCACGAAACACTCCGAGACATCGATGCCCCCGCGTTCCTGCGAGTCAGTGGCGAGGGCGGCGAGCACATGCTCGAGCGTGCCTTCGCGCACCCACGATTGGAAACGACGATGCACCGTGGAGGGCGGCGGGTACCGATCAGGCAAATCATCCCACTGCGCTCCGGTGCGCAGAATCCACAGCACGCCATCGAGGACGGGCCGACGTGGTGTCCATGGTCTGCCGCGCCCGTCCGTACGACGGGGGGGTTCGGGAATCAAGGGATCAAGGCGTGCCCATTGCTCGTCGGTAAGATCCATGCTCCGTTCTCCTCCTGCGAACACAGCCTACCATTTATGGGATGGTTTCTAGCAAAACACGAAACGAGCGACCCGAGCATGTATGATGACATCGTGGGGAACAATGGCCCGCTGTTCGGGCATACTGGGGGTTGCTGATCCATGGTCATTCAGGTGGAAACGCTCGAACAAAGTTATGACGTCGTCGCGCCCCATGCTGCGGAGGTTGTCGAGCGGATGTATGCCTCTGCTTTCGCGCGGCACCCCGGACTACGCCATCTCTTCGTCGGTATTGATATGGAAGAGCAGCGCGCAAAATTCCTCGCCACGCTCAGCTTCGTGCGCAAGTCGGCGCGCGACCCCGCCAGCCTCGTCTCGGTCCTGCAATTGCTCGGCGCGCAGCACCGGCGGTATGGGGTGTTACCCGAGCACTACCCGATCCTCGGTACGGCGCTGGTAGAGGCGATGGCCGCAGTTGGCGGCGTGGAATGGCTGGCAGAGTACACGCAGGCACGGGCCGACGCATACGAGCGCGTGCAGCTGGCGATGCTGAGCGACGCACCGATGCACCTGTGGTAGCGGAACGACTGACTCCTCTCACTAGACATCTGTTTGCTCTTCCGTACACCCGACAATGTCTGATTCACGATTCCGAGACGCCTCGTCGCGCCATCGGCCGACGCTACGCCGGTTACTCGATGAATGCGACTGGCAGCACGCGGAAGAGACGGAGCGTGTAATCCACGACAGGGCCGATGACGAAGGTCAGCAGTATCGTGCCGATGCCGCATACGGACGCGTCGTGCCACTAGGAATCTCATGCGATCGAGTCCTCGTCAGTCATGTGTGAGTAGGCTCTTTCAGACGGAGATGCCACCGCCGCGAGTACCGCATTCGTGGTCGTGATCGTCGCAAACTCCCTGTGCAGATTCATCAGCGTCATGGCGTGGATGGTGTCAGCGGCATACTGCGTGCCGTCCAGGCCAGTGCCATCGTAGGCGGCGGTCGCATCCCCGACGACGTACGTGTCGAAGCCGAGGTTGCCCGCCATGCGTGCCGTTGACTCGACGCAGTGATTCGCCACAAGGCCCGTGATAACGAGCGTCGTGATCCCGGTGCCGCGTAGTCGCGCTTCGAGATCCGTGCCGATGAAGGCGCTGTGGGTATGCTTGCCGATCAGCCATTCATCGGGCAACGGCGCGACGATCTTCTTGATTGCGTTGCCGGGCTGACCGGGTGCAAACGGAGACGCAGGATCGAGCGAGTCATCGCGGATGTGGACACACCGCCGCCCGGTCGTTCGCCATGCGGCGAGCAGCCGGGCGATATTCGCCTCGGCATCGAGGTTGTTGCGCGGCGGTCGCCGCAGATCGTCCAGTGCCTCCTGAACATCAATGACGAGCAACGCGGCGTTGTCTGGCAGCAGCATCTCCATTGCTCTCCCTATCTCGGTTATCGTCATAGCGCGGGTGGGACACGTGCGCGCATTGTAGCAGAGGCGCGCTACCGCGCTATTCCCAGTTCAGTGAGCCGCCGGACTGGTACTCAGTAACGCGGGTCTCGAAGAAGTTCTTTTCCTTGCCGAGGTCCATCGTCTCGCTCATCCACGGGAAGGGGTTAGGCGACCCGTACTGCGCGGCGAGGCCGATCCGTTCAAGGCGGCGATCGGCGATGTGCTGGACATACTGGCGGAAGAGGTCGCCATTGAGGCCAAGGATGCCGTTCGGCAGGCAGTCTTCGGCGTACGCGATCTCCAACTCCACCGCCTGCCCGACGATGGCGATGATGTGCGCCTGGAATTCCGGCGTCCAGAGCGCCGGGTTCTCCTCCTTGATGCCGTTGATCAGGTCAATGCCGAAGTTCAGGTGTGTCGTCTCGTCGCGCAGGATGTACTGGAACTCCTCGCCGATCCCCGTCATCCGGTTGCGACGCTGGAACGAGAGAATCATCACGAAGCCGGTGTAGAAGAAGATGCCCTCCATGATGAGGTAGTAACCGATCAGGTTTTCCAGCAGTTTCTGCGCGCCCGCGAAAGTCTCCGTC
>JBBSFO010000647.1:0-3222 GCA_038238655.1 Thermomicrobiales bacterium
CGGACGAGCGTCCCGTCGGCCACGCCGCGCTCCGCCGCTAATTCCGGCGATACCTCGACAAAGGTGCTCGGTACTTTGTCGCGGATGCCGGCCGATTTGTAGGTCAGGTTGCCCTCGTGGAAGTGTTCGAGCATGCGACCGTTATTGAGGTGCAAGTCGTACTGGGCGTCCGGCTCCTCGCTCGGGTCAATCCACTCCATCGCATAGAGCTGCGCCTTGCCGTTCGGCATCTGGAATTCCTCGGTGTACAAAAGCGGGCTATCCGTCCCATCGGCGGCGACGGGCCATTGCAAGGAACCCCACCCTTCCAATCGCTCGTACGTGACGCCCGCGAACATCGGCGCGAGGCCGGCGGCTTCGTGCATGATCTCGGCGGGGTGCGCGTACTGCCAGTCCGCGCCGAGCGCGCAGGCGAGGTCCTGGATGATCCGCCAGTCCGGTCGCGTGTCGCCGAGTGGCTCCATCACCTGATAGAGCCGCTGGATGCGCCGCTCCGTGTTCGTGAACGTCCCTTCCTTTTCCAGCGACGGGCTGGCGGGCAGCACGACATCGGCGAACCGGGCGGTGCGCGTCAGAAACAGGTCCTGCACGACGAAGAAGTCCAAATCCTCGAACTCCTGCATGACGTACCCCGCATTGGAATCCACGAGGCTCATGTCCTCGCCGATCACGTACATCGCCTTCAGGGTGCCGTTGCGGATCGCGTCCACCATCTCATGATTATCGAGGCCGGGGGTCGTGGGGAGCGGGACGCCCCAGCCGCGCTCGTAGCGGGCGCGCACCGCATCATTGGCGACATTCTCGTAGGCAGGGAAGGCGTTCGGGATCGCGCCGAAGTCGCTCGTGCCCTGCACGTTGTTGTGGCCGCGCATCGGGTAGCCGCCGGTGCCGGGGCGGCCATAGTTGCCCGTGACGAGCAACAGGTTCGAGATCGCCGTGCTCGTGTCCGTGCCGCCGGTGTGCTGCGTGACGCCCATCGCCCAGAGCGCGCAGACCGATTCCGCCGCCGCGATGGTCCGGGCGAGTCGTTCGAGGTCAGCCCGCGCGATCGTCGTCACCTGCTCGGCAAATTCGAGTGTGAAGGACGCGAGGCTGGCGCGGTACTCTGCCAATCCCGCGACGCGTTTGTTGAGGAATTCCTGATCCCCGAGGTCGTTGTCGAGGATGAATTTGGTGATCGCGGAAAGCCAGACCATGTCCGTGCCGGGGTGCGGGCGCAGGAACAGATCGGCGCGCTCCGCCATCTCGTGCTCCCGCAGGTCCATGACGATGAGTTTCTGGCCGCGCAGTTTGTGCGCGCGCTTGATCCGCGTCGCGATTACCGGGTGCGATTCGGCGGTGTTTGAGCCAACGATCAGCACGAGATCGGCCTGCTCGATGTCGCTGATCGAACCGCTGTCGCCACCATAGCCAACGGTGCGGAACAGACCGGCCGTCGCGGGCGCCTGGCAGTAACGGGAGCAATTGTCCACGTTGTTCGTGCCAACGACGGCGCGGGCGAGTTTTTGGACGAGATACGCTTCCTCATTCGTGCATTTGGAGGAAGCGATCAGGCCGATGCTGTCCGGCCCGTGCTTCGCCTTGATTTCCGACAGTTGCTGCGCGATGTAGCCGAGCGCTTCATCCCACGACGCTTCGCGGAACCGGTCGCCCGCGCGGATCAGCGGGGTTGTTAGCCGTTCGGGGCTGTTGATGAAGTCCCAGCCGAACTTGCCTTTGATGCAAGTGGAGATGCCATTCGCGGGCGCGGCAATGTTCGGCTCAACCTTCAGGATGTCTTTGCCCTTCGTCCACATCTCGAACGAGCAACCGACGCCGCAATACGTGCAGACGGTCTTTGTGCGCTTGATTTCGGTGGCGCGCATCGCCGCCTCGGCTTCGGAGATTGCCATGATCGGGATGTAGCCGGTGTGCGGCTCCACGGCCTTGACCGCCTCGATCATCGGTCGCTTAATCGCCTCCGGCAGGCCGGTGAGGAATCCGGCCTGCCCGAGCATGCTTGTCTCGATCAAGGCGTTGCACGGACAGACGGTGACGCAGTGGCCGCAGGAGACACACGACGATTCGTTGATCGGCGCGCCGCCATCCCAGAGGACGCGCGGCTGCTCCATTGACCAGTCAATTGTCAGTGTCTCGTTCACCTGCAAATTCTGGCATGCCTCGACGCACCGACCGCAAAGGATGCACTGGTCGGGGTCGTAGCGGTAGAAGGGATTGGAGTCATCCACCGCGTATGGCTTGGGCGTGAAGGGGTACTCCTGATGCGCGATGCCCATCATCGCCGTCGTGTTATGGACGGTGCAGTTGCCGTTGTTGTTCTCGCAGACGGTGCAATAGAGTTCGTGGTTTTTGAGAATCCGCTGCATCCCTTCCTCACGGGCGAGGCGAGTGCGGGCGGCATCGGTGAAGACGATCATCCCTTCCCGCACTGCCTCCGCGCACGCCCGCACGAGACGCCCGCCGACCTCGACCCAGCAGGTATCGCACGTCTGGATCGGCCCGAGGCTGGGGTGATAGCAGACGGCGGGGAGATCAATCCCGGCGGCAGATCGTTGCAACGCCGCAATCAGCGGTTCGCCCGCTTTCCCGCCGATTGCGCTCCCGTTGACGTGTACCGCGACAACGGATTCTTTCACGTTCGTCCCTTCCTGATCGCAGATTGGGTGCACCCGGTATGGAATCGCATGGTATGGTGTGCGGACCGTTCTTTCAAGTACACCATGCCCAGAACAGATATGTGAAGGGTGGCGGCAGGTTGAAATCCGTCCCCCTCATTTTCAATCGCAAAGGGGAGGCCATCATGGCGGCAATCCGCATGACGACGACCGACGACCCAACGCGCGAAGACCGGGCATTCCTTGATGAACGTATCTACGAATATAACGTCGCTGCGACGAATATCTATGATGGTCGGATGATGTACTTCGCCCTCCGCGATGCGCAGGATGACACGATTGCCGGGCTTTCCGGTTGGACGTGGGGCGGCTGCGCGGCGGTTGAATTTCTCTGGGTGCGCGAAGAATGGCGTGGTCAGGGACTGGGCACGCAGTTGCTCGCCGCCGCCGAAGCCGAAGCGCGCGTCCGTGGCTGCACGCAGATCGTCCTCGATACGCACAGTTTCCAAGCCCCGGCGTTCTACACGAAGCACGGCTACGCCGTCTATGGCGTGGTGGACGATTACCCGCGCGGCTTCGCACATATCCATCTGAAAAAGCAGTTACG
>JBBSFO010000648.1:0-3222 GCA_038238655.1 Thermomicrobiales bacterium
CGGATAGCGACCAAATCTACGATAGAATGCTGCGATCGAGCGCTTCGGTGGTAGCAAGCGGGAGGGAATGATGGCAATAATCGGGGCGATCCGCTGTTTTCAGGTCTCCGGTCGTGACGAAGGGGCGATTTCCTCGGAAGAACGTCAGGCGCAGATGCTCGACATTTACCCCGAATTCGCCGCCCGTAGCCCTGGTCAGACGAGCGAGCGCGTCGAGGCGATCTACGTCGAGATCGAGACGGACGACGGCGCGCGGGGCATCTTCGGGCCGATCTTCGCGGAAAGCGCCGCGATTATCCGGCACAAACTCGCGTCCCATTTGATCGGGCGCGATCCGCTCGCGGGCGAACACCTCTGGGACATCCTCTACCGGCAGGATCGGCACGCGCGCAAGGGCAATCAGATGATGGCGATTAGCGCGCTGGACCACATCACGTCGTAACTGACTTGACACATATGGGCACTCAGGACGAGACGAACCGAGCGGCGAAGGAGCAATGCATTCCGGCGACTGCAGGGTTTCAGCGATCTGCTGACCCGACGCATGTGTCCCAGAGCTGCGACCCATATGTGGCAAGGATCATAAGACGGAGCGTGCGCTGGACAATGCACTCTGGGACCTGCGCGGCAAACTGCTCAGTCAGCCTGTCTATCGCCTGCTCGGCGGTCCGACGCGCGCGCATGTTATCTGCTACGCCTCGATGCTCGGCCACTCGCACGATCCCGGCCTGATCCGCGAGCGGGCGCGGGCAATGGTCGAAGCCGGATATACGGCACAGAAGTGGTTCTTCCGCTATGGCCCCAGCGACGGCCTGCCCGGCATGGAGCGCAATGTCGCGATGGTGCGCGCAGTGCGCGAGGCGGTCGGGCCGGAAATCGAGATCATGCTGGACGCCTTCATGGGCTGGGACGCGACCTACACGATCCGTATGCTCGAACGAATCGCCGAGTTCCGCCCGCGCTGGATGGAAGAGCCTGTGCCGCCCGACCGCGTCGGCGACTTCGCGATGATCCGCCGCGCGACGAACATCCCGCTCGCGACAGGCGAGCACGAATACACGCGCTGGGGCTTTTTGCATCTCCTGCAAGCGGAAGCGGTAGATGTCATCCAGGCCGACCCCGACTGGTGCGGCGGCATCAGCGAGGTAGTGAAAATCGGCGTCCTCGCCTCCGCGTACGGACGGCAGGTCGTGCCGCACGGCCATTCGATCCACGCCGCCGTGCATACCATCGCGTCGCAATCCCCGGCGACCTTCCCGATGGCGGAATACCTGCTGCGCCACCAACCGGGCAAGCAGTATTTCCACACCGCGATAATGCAGCCGGAACGCGGCGTCATCGCCCTCCCGACCGCTCCCGGCCTCGGCTTCGCGATTGATGACGCGAAAGTTGAGGAGCGGATCGAGTTGTAAATGGCAAGCGAAAGGGGTGAATGATGCCTAGCGATCTCAGCGAGCACATTGAGAGCATTCGCGTCATAGACACGCACAGCCACATGCAGAGTGACATTCAATGGGAGGAGAGCGGCCCACGCGATGTTCTCGTGGACTTGTTTGGCATGTATAGCCAGCATGATCTCGTCATTGCCGGTGCGACACCGGCAGCAGTTGCGCGCTTGCTCGACGGCGCCGACCCCGATATTGAGGGGCGCTTTGACGCGGTTGCCGACGCGTGGCGGGCGATGCAGTTCACCGGGTATGGCGAAGCAGTACGCATCGTCGCGTCACAGATCTATGGTATGGAAGAGATCAGCGGCCCGACTGCACGACAAGCGCAGCCTCTCCTTGAGGCGCTCCGTACCGCCGAGGGTTCTCTCCACCTTCTCCGGGACCAGGCGAATCTCGACCATATTCAGATTGACAGCGGCCTTCAGGTACAGGAAAGCACCCCGGCGGCTCCGGACTTCTACCTGCGCGATCTCTCGTGGGCCGGTTTCTGCCGGGTCGACCTGGGCGCAGAGCGATGTGCGCTGCTCGCCGAGATGACGGGCACCGAAGTGACGGACCTCACATCGTTGCGTCGCGTGATGGAGATCGTGTTCGAGCAGAACGGTCCACGGTCGATCGCCGTGAAGTCCCAGCACGCGTATCAGCGCACCCTTGCCTGGCAAGAGCGGGACGACACGAGTGCGGAGCGGGCTTTGCAGGCACTCCTCGCGAAGGAGCCCGGTACGGAGCACAGCGAATCGCCTGCCCGCCTTTGCCTAGGCGACTGGTGCATGGGACACGGGGCGGAGTTGGCCGGGAGGTATCACCTACCATTTAAGATTCATACCGGTTACCTCGCCGGTACGGCAACCACCGCGTGTACGGGCGATTGGATGCCGCTCAATCGGCTTCGGGCGGCAAACCTCACGCCGCTCCTCACCAGGTATCCGCAGACGCGATTCGTCCTGATGCACATCGCCTACCCATATGACTCCGAAGTCCTCGCGATTGCGAAACATTTCCCCAACGCCTATGTCGATCTCTGCTGGGCGTGGTCGATTGATCCCATGACGAGCAGGGATTTTGTTCGACGCTTCCTCCATACGGTGCCGGTCAATAAGCTCTTTGGCTTCGGCGACGATACACGCACGCCGACGATGGCGTATGGTTATGCGACACAGATGCGCCGCTGGCTCACATCGACGCTCGAAGCGGAGGTTGCGGACGGCTTCCTGACGGGGGCACAGGCAAAGGATGTCGCCACACGGCTACTACGGAGCAACCAGCAGGCGTGCTTTGACATCGAAGGAACGCAACGCGCGGTGCGGGAAGCAATGCACGACTCACCGACGTATCCGTGGCCCTATCACTATCGCGATTCGTCGGCCACCGCCAATCCTACCTGAGAAGCGGTGATCGTCACTCCGATTTCACGTACTGAAACACCTTGCTCTACGATCAGATGAAGCCTACCCTACCACCAACGTGTCATTAGCGACGAAGACCATACAGGCACGAGTCGGGAAGGGAGCATATTAGTATGGGTGTCACGGAGAGCTTGCTCGAAGCGCTCGAATGGCGGTGCATCGGGCCGCACCGGGGCGGACGCGTCGTCGCGGTGGCGGGGGATACGTCGGACCCGATGACCTATTACCACGGCGCGTGCGCGGGCGGTGTGTGGAAAACGAACGACGGTGGCACGACGTGGCGCAATGTCTCGGATGGCTTCTTCAACACGGCAGCGGTCGGCGCGATTGCCGTCTCGGTTTCCGATCCGAATGTCATCTACGTCGGC